>DATLGO010000050.1 GCA_035540375.1 Candidatus Thermoplasmatota archaeon | reverse complement strand
GGGCTTTGAGGGCGCGGCGCCGCGCCGCGCCCTCAAAGCCCTGATAAGCAAGGCCTGGGTCCCGCGCCCAAATGGCGCCGGACGCCGCGCAGGCCCACTCCAGGCGATGGCTCTCGACCCAGCGCGTGGACGCATGGTGGCTGCAGCCGGTGGCGCTGTGGGCCACCCTGGTCGCCTTCGTCATCTACGCGACGTGGCGCGTGTTCGAGAACGGCCACTTCTACGCCGACAACGGCGCGTACCACTACGTGTCGCCGCTCGGCAGCCCGGACCTCACGGGTATCTTCCCGGCGTCGTGGAAGGCCGCCGTGCCCCTGCTGGCCTACCCGGCCATCCTCATCCTGCCCATCCCGGCCGGCTTCCGCTTCACGTGCTACTGGTTCCGCCGCTCCTACTACCGCGCCTTCGTTGCCCGCCCGGCCGCCTGCGCGGTGGAGGCCACGAAGGGCGTGCGCTACAAGGGCGAGCGCGGCCTCATGGCGGTCAACAACCTGCACCGCTTCTTCCTCTACCTCGCCATCGCCAAGATGCTCTTCGACGCCTGGCACGTCGTGACCGCGGTGGCGACGCCGCACGGCCTGTACCTGGGCCTCGGCGTCCTCATCCTGCTCATCGACATCGTGCTCCTGGGCGCCTACGTGCTCGGCTGCCACGCCCTGCGCCACCTCGTGGGCGGCCGCCTCGACTGCTTCAGCTGCGACGCCCTGACGATGCGCCAGCACGGCTTCTGGAAGGCCGTCACGGTGCTCAACCGCAAGCACGGCTTCTGGGCCATGGCGAGCCTGTTCTGGATCGCCCTCACGGACCTCTACATCCGCCACCTCAGCCAGACCGGCCTCACCCACGTGCTGGGGGTGCCCGCCTGATGGCCGGCGGCAGCAACGTCCAGCTCACGGTGCCCAAGCAGGCGCCGCGCGCCGCCAGCGTCCCCGCCCGCCCGCACGTGCAGGAGCACGCCTACGACGTGCTCGTCGTGGGCGCCGGCGGCGCCGGCATCCGCGCCGCCGTCGAGGCCGCCAGAGGCGGCGCGCGCACCGCGCTGCTCTCGAAGTCCCTGCTCGGCAAGGCGCACACTGTCATGGCCGAGGGCGGGGTCGCGGCCGCGCTGCGCAACGCCGACGAGCGCGACTCGTGGCAGGTGCACTTCCGCGACACGATGCGCGGCGGGAAGTTCCTCAACAACTGGCGCATGGCGCAGATCCACGCCCAGGAGGCGCCGGAGCGCGTGCGCGAGCTCGAGATGTGGGGCGCCGTCTTCGACCGCACGAAGGACGGCTGGATCAACCAGCGCAATTTCGGCGGCCACACGTACCCCCGCCTCGCGCACGTCGGCGACCGCACGGGCCTGGAGATCATCCGCACCCTCCAGGACAAGGCGGTCCACACGCCCGGCCTCGAGGTCTTCATGGAGCTGACCGTGGTCAAGCTCTTCAAGTCGAAGGACGGCAAGGTCGGCGCCGCGCTCGCCTACGAGCGCGCCACGGGCCGCTTCCATCTCTTCAAGGCGAAGGCCTTCGTCCTCGCGACGGGCGGCGTCGGCAAGGCGTTCCGCATCACGTCGAACTCCTGGGAATACACCGGCGACGGCATGGGCATCGCCTACGAGGCGGGCGCGGACCTGCTCGGCATGGAGTTCGTGCAATTCCACCCCACCGGCATGGTGTGGCCCCCGAGCGTCAAGGGCATCCTCGTCACCGAGGGCGTCCGCGGCGAGGGCGGCATCCTGCGCAACACGAAGGGCGAGCGCTTCATGTTCCGCTACGTCCCCGAGATGTTCAAGGGCGAGTTCGCGGAGACCGAGGAGGAGGCCGCGCGGTGGCTCGCGGGCGACAAGAACGCCCGCCGCCCGCCTGAGCTTCTCACCCGCGACGTCGTCGCGCGCGCCATCATGGCCGAAGTCAAGTCCGGCCGCGGCACGCCCCGCGGCGGCGTGTACCTCGACATCAGCTGGCGCGAGGCGGACTACGTGCGCGCGAAGCTCCCGTCGATGTACCACCAGTTCAAGGAGCTCGCGGGCGTCGACATCACGAAGGAGCCCATGGAGGTCGGCCCCACGATGCACTACATCATGGGCGGCATCCGTGTGGACCCCGACACCGAGATGACGAACGTGCCCGGCCTCTTCGCCGCGGGCGAGTGCGCCGCGGGCCTCCACGGCGCGAACCGCCTCGGCGGCAACTCCCTCTCCGACCTCCTCGTCTTCGGCCAGCGCGCGGGCGCCGGCGCCGCGAGCTACGCGCGCGGCCTCCCGAGCACGCCCGAGGTCGACCCGGCCGAGGTCTACGCGGCCGTCGCCCACGCGCTCGAGCCCTTCGACCGCGCGACCGGCGAATCGCCGTTCGCGGTCATGGATGCGCTGCAGGAGATCATGCAGGCGAACGCCGGCATGGTCCGCTTCCGCGACGAGCTTGAGCACGCCGCGAAGGAGATCGAAGCGCTCCGCCACCGCGCGGCGAAGGTCCGCGTGGCCGGAACCCGCGAGTTCAACCCCGGCTGGCACGTCGCGATGGACCTTCCGAACCTCCTCGTCGCGAGCGAAGCGATCGCGCTCTCGGCCCTCGCCCGCGAGGAATCGCGCGGCGGCCACACGCGCGGCGACTTCACGGACGCGGACGAGGAGAAATGGGGCAAGACGTGGGTGGTCTGCCGCCGCGAGAACGGCCGCATGAAGGTCGTTCTCGAGCCGGTCGTTCCGATGCCCGCGGATCTCAAGGCCATCGTGAGCGGCAAGGCCGAAGACGTGGCGACGAAGAAGGAGGCGAGCGCGTGAGCACGGACGTGACGGTCAAGGAGATGGTGGCGCGCGGCGAAGGCTCCGCGGTCCCCGCGCAGGTCATCCGGAAGCAGATGGCGCACCTCCGCGTGCGCCGCGGCGGCCCGGACGGGACCCAGCTCGAGGACTTCCACGTCGAGGTCGAGGAAGGCATGGTCGTCCTCGACGCCGTGCACCGCATCCAGGCCACGGAGGCGCCCGACCTCGCGTGCCGCTGGAACTGCAAGGCCGGCAAGTGCGGCTCGTGCTCCGCCGAGGTCAACGGCGAGCCCCGCCTCATGTGCATGACGCGTCTCTCGGACCTCCCCGAGGGCCCCGTCGTCGTCGAGCCCGTGAAGACGTTCCCGCTCGTAAAGGACCTCGTCACCGACGTGTCGTGGAACTACCGCGTCAACAAGAAGGTCCAGCCCTTCACGCCCCGCGAGATGACGGCGGAGGAGAAGGCCAAGGGCGAATTCAACATGAAGCAGGCGGACATCGACCGCGTGCAGGAGTTCAGGAAGTGCATCGAATGCTTCCTCTGCCAGAACGTCTGCCACGTCCTCCGCGACCACCACCGCGAGGACGCCTTCTACGGCCCGCGCTTCATGATCCGCATGGCGAGCCTCGAGATGCACCCGAAGGACGGCGCCGACCGCATCCCCGCGCTCGCGGGAGAAGCGGGCGTCGGGATGTGCAACATCACGAAGTGCTGCACCGAAGTGTGCCCTGAACACATCCGGATCACCGACAACGGCATCATCCCCCTGAAGGAGCGCGTCGCGGACCGGCACTGGGACCCCGTCCGCTGGATGATCGGGAAGCTCGGCGGCAAGTAGGACCCCCGAGGGTAGTCAGGTCACGGTTCGAGTCCTGAACGAATCACGTTAAGGACCGTCGCGGCCCCGCGAGGGCCATGACCCTGGCGATCATGCGGGGCCTCACGGCCCACGCGACCTTGTGCCCGCGTTGCGGCGCGCGCCTCGCCCCCGCCCCGAGCGGCCTCCGCTGCCCGCGACTCTCCTCCTGCGGCCGTGGCGGGCTCGTCGAGAACCGCGACACGATCCTGTACGCGAACGCGGCCACGGCGTTCCGATCGCTCGAGGCCGCGCTCGTCGCGCGCGCCTGACGGCGCGGATCGCGCCTCCGGCCACGGCCACTCCCGCCCTGGCGCGCAGCGGCTCCAGAGGCCGCACGGCCGGCCGAGCCCGAGCCCCTCCACGCACGCCTCGGCGCCGGGCCGCGCCGACACGAGCCCGTGCCCACGACCCATGACGAGGCCGAGGCGGCGCAGCGTGTCCACGGCCCAACGCCCCGCGGGCTCGTCCACGGCCGCGCGCGCGAACGCCTCGCCGATGCGATGCGCGCGCGGCGCCGCCGCGAGCGTCGCGAACACGCGGCGCGCCTCTGGCGTGAGGCGCGGGAGCGCGGCGCGCTGCACGGGACAGTAGCCGCAGCCCGGCGCCCAATGCGCGCGCACGCGGCCGACGGCCGTCACCGCGACGCGTCGCTGCTTCACGAGCCGGCGCAGGTGATACGCCGCCGTCGAGTGGTCGACGCCGAGCGCGCGCGCCGCGTCCGACACGGTGAGGCCCGGGCGTTCGACGACGAGGCGCGCGATCGATTCCTTGACGCTCGACATCGGGCCCCGGGGCGCGGCCCGCGGCCGAGTCGATTGCCCCGCGCACCGGCCCGCCGTCGACGCGGGTTGGACCGTGCCTCGAAAGGTTGAAACCGGGCTTCCCCTGTGCCGTGCGGATGATACCGAAAATCGCGATGCTCTCCCTGCTCGCGCTCTCCGTGGCCCTCGCGGGCTGCGCCTCGCCGCCCGCCGACCCCGGCAACAAGAATCCGACGCCTCCGACCGACAACCCGACGGACCCGCAGAACAACGAATCCGAGGAGCCGCAGTTCAACGTCGCCCTCCGGACCGTCGACGCGAACGGCACCGGCAGCGAGGACATGGGGTACGTGTTCTTCTCGACCCACCCCTTCTTCCCCGGCAAGGTCATGGTCATGGCCGTCGCGAAGGGTCTTGCGCCCGGCCCGCACGGCTTCCACGTGCACGCCGGCACCTCGTGCAGCCCGACCCCCGCGACGAACGGCACGGCCGCCGTCCCCGGCGGCGCCGCGGGCGGGCACTTCAACCCGACGAACGCGAGCCACGGCGCGCACGCGGGCGACCTCGGCAACCTGGTTGCGGGCGTCGACGGCCGCGCGGGCCTCGTCGCCTTCACGGACAAGCTGAGCCTCGACCCCGCGGACCCGGCCTACATCATGGGCCGCGCGGTCGTCGTCCACCGCGACATCGACGACGGCGTCTCGCAGCCCGCCGGCAACGCGGGCCCGCGCGTCCTCTGCGGCGTCATCGCCGACGAGACGACGCCCGACCCCGACGGCTTTGCCGGCGCGATGCTCTCCGTCGCGACGCCGAACGGCTCCGGCGAGCCCGTTGGCGAGGCGATGTTCATCCAGTGGGACAACGCGACGTGGGCCTTCGCCTACGCGTCGAACCTCACGGTCGGCCCCCACGGCATCCACGTCCACGCCAATGGGTCGTGCGATCCGACCCCCGCCACGAACACGACCGCCGCGGTCCCCGCGGGCGGCGCGGGCGGCCACTTCAACCCCACGAACGCCACGCACGGGCAGCACGCGGGCGACCTGGGCAACCTGGTGGCCGGCGCCGACGGCGTCGGCACGCTCACGATCCTCGCGCCGGGCCTCAGCCTCGACCCCGCGAGCCCGAACTACGTGGGCGACCGCAGCGTCGTCGTGCACGCGAAGGCGGACGACGGCGTGACGGACCCGTCGGGCAACTCTGGCGCCCGCGTGCTCTGCGGCATCGTGACCTCGCACGCCGAGTAAGCGCGAGGCGGCCGCCTGCGACGCGGGCGGCCCTTCTTCTTTTCATCTTGTCGAGCACGAGCGCGAGCGCCGCTCAGAGCCCGAGCAACCTCGACGCGAGGAGCGCCCGAGACATTTCCGACGTTCCGCCGAACACGCTCGTCGCGCGCGCGTCGCGGTTGAGCCTTTCCGGCGGAATGTCGCGCATGAAGCCGGCGCCGCCGTGGATGCGCAGGCCCTCCTGGGTGACGAGCTTCGCGGACTCGCCGGCGAAGAGCTTCGCGGCCGCGATGTCGGCGGCGGCGTCCGCGCCCGCGTCGCGGCGGGCGGCCGCGGCGAAGACGAGGAGGCGCGAGGCGCGGATGCGCGCGTCCATATCCGCGACCTTCCACTGGATGGCCTGGAATTCGCGGATCTTCTGGCGGAACTGCACGCGCTCGCCCGAGTATCCGATCGCCTCGTCGAGCGCCGCCTGCATGAGGCCCACCGCGACCGCGGCGACGCCGAGCCGGTGAAGGTCCCCCGCGGCCGTCGCGATGGCGAGGCCCTGGCCCTCGTCGCCGAGGCGCATGTCCGAGGGGACCTGAACGCCGTGCAGGTAGACCTGCGCCATGTCGAGGCCCTTGAACGAGAGGCTCTTCTCCGCGGGGCCGACCTTCAAGCCTTCCGCGTCCTTCGGAACGACGAAGGCCGTGAGTCCGTCGCCGCCCGCGACCTTCGCGAAGACGATGAACCAGTCCGCGCCCGGCGCGCCGGTGACGAACGACTTGAGGCCGTGGAGCGTGTAGCCGTCGCCCGACTTCTCCGCGCGCGTCTGGACCGCGGTGAGGTCGGATCCGCTCGCGGGCTCCGCGAGCGCCCACGCGCCGAGGGCCTGTCCGGCGAGGAGCGGCGCGAGCACCTTCGCGCGGATCGCCTCCGAGCCATACTTCGCGACGGGCCACGCGACGAGCGCGTTCGCGACCGTGACCGCGGCGGCGGTCGTGCCGCTCGCCTTCGCGATCTCCTCCACCGCGACCGCGTACGCGACCGCGTCCGTCCCGGGGCCGCCCTGCTCGGGCGGGACGAGCATGCCGAGAAGGCCCAGCTCCGCGAGCTTTGTCATGACCTCGCGCGGGTAGCGCCGCTCGCGGTCGATCCGCTCGGCGGGCTTACCGGAAAGCTCCTTGGCCGCGAACTCCGCCACGACGCCGCGGATCATCTCCTGATCCGAGGTCAGCTCGAAGGGCATGACCCTCCAAGACCCCGCCGCGGCCCAAAGGGTTTTCCCCGCGCATTCCCGCGGGCGGGGACAAAGGAAGGCTTGAAGGGCGCGAAGCCGGTGCACGCCCATGCGCGGACCGGCCCCCGGCGGAAGCGGCGAGCGGGCGCTCGTCCTCGGGCGCAAGCCCGTCCTCGAGGCGCTCGCGGGAAGCCGCCACGTGCGGCGGATCCACCTCCTCGACCCCGACTCGAAGGACGCGAACGTGCGCGCCATCGTCGCCGCTGCCGAGGCCGCGGGCGTCCCGGTCCTCCGCGCGACCGCGGGCGCGCTCGACCGGCTCGCGCGCGGCACGTCGCATCAGGGCGCCGCCGCCGAATGCGAGCCGCTCGAGTACGTCTCGCTCGACGACATCCTCAAGCTCGCAGAGCGGCGCGGCGAGCCGGCGTTCATCATCCTGCTCGACCACGTCGAGGATCCGCACAACCTCGGCGCGGTGCTGCGCGTCGCGGACGGCGCGGGCGCGCACGGCGTCGTGATCCCCGAGCGCGGCGCGGCCGGGCTCGGCCCCGCGGCGATCAAGGCGAGCGCGGGCGCGGCGGAGCACGTCCCCGTCGCGCGCGTCTCCACCACGATGGACGCGGTGAACCGCCTGAAGCGCGCGGGCGTCTGGATCTGCGGCACGGCCGCGGACGAGGGGAAAACGTACTTCGACGAGCGCCTCACGGGACCGCTCGCGCTCGCGATGGGGTCGGAGGGCGAAGGCCTATCGGGCCCCGTGCGCAAGCACGTGGACTTCTTCGTGCGCATCCCGATGAAGGGCGGCGTGTCCTCCCTGAACGTGAGCGTCGCGACCGCGATCATCGCGTACGAGCGCTTGCGCCAGTCGACGCAGCCGAAGGCGTGATGACCCAGTTTTTAGCCAAGAAGAGCGCAGCGCGTGGGTGCGTCCGCGTTCCGTTCGAGAATCAAACGTCCGGGGGATGCAAGGGGGGCGGGCCCCCCTTGCCGCTGGGGGGTGAGTCCAGAGAGGGGGCGCGCGAAGCGCCCCCTCTCTGGCACGAAGTGGCATGAGCCGAAGCCTCGCCGCAGCGAGGCTGAGGTGTGAAACTCATGCCACGGAGTGGACCGCTGAAGGCCCCGAACTCGACTGTGCTAGAGCCCCGCCAGTTTCTGCCGCAGCTCCTCGAAGTTCTCGAGGCGCCGCTTCATCGCGGCGTTCTCCTCCGAGAGCTTGCCGAGGCGGGCGTCGCGCTCCTGGATCTCGGCGTCGCGCGCGGCCATCTCGGCTTCGAGGGCCTTCATGCGCTCGGCCATGCGGAGCACGTTCTCGGCCATCGTCTCCTCGACGGCCTTGAGATCGCCCGCGAGGCGCTCGGAGAACTCGAGGCGGAGCTTCTCGACGCGGCGGTGCACGTCGCTGATGACCACGTCCGGCGCCTGGTGGCCGCCCTTCGCCTTGGGCGCCTTCGGCGCGGCGGGGGCGAGCGCCTGCAGCTCCTCCGGGTGGATGGGCTCGAAATCGGACATCTCCTCGGACTCGACGGCGGGCTGCTCGGGCTTCTTGCGCGCGAACACGGACATTCAGTTCCCCTACGGCCCGGGCTTCTGTGGGAGGGGGTATATAGGGGTTGCAGGGAGGCACCTTGGGACGCTCCGGTCGCTTACGGACGGGTTCCAAGGCAGCCCGACCCGCAACGGCTTAACCCGGCCGCGCCCGTGGGAGCCGCGTGATCCTCTCCGACCGCGACCTCAAGGCGCGGCTCGCCGCGGGCGACCTCGTCGTGGACCCGCTCGACGACCCCGATCTCCAGATCCAGCCCGCCTCGATCGACCTGCGCCTGGGGAACGATTTCCTCACGTTCCGCCCTCCGCACGTCGCGTACATCGACCCCCGCACGAAGAGCGCGGAGGACATCACGGAGCCGCTCCACGTCGCCGACGGCGGCCAGTTCATCCTCCAGCCGGGGGAGTTCGCCCTCGGCACGACGTACGAGCGCGTGCGCGTGCCGGCGGACCTCGTCGCGCGCGTGGAGGGCCGCTCGAGCCTGGGCCGCCTCGCGGTCGTCGTGCACGCGACGGCCGGGTTCATCGATCCCGGTTTCGAGGGGCACATCACGCTCGAGCTCTCGAACCTCGGCCGCATCGCGGTCGCGCTCGCGCCGAAGATGCGCGTCGCCCAGGTGGTGCTGCACGCGCTCTCTTCGCCCGCGGAACGGCCGTACGGCGAGGCCCGCGGCTCGAAGTACCAGGGGCAGCGGGGCCCGGTCGCGAGCCGCATCACGCGCGACCGGGACGCGCGCTGATCACGTCCAGCCCGCGTACGCGTCGACGTCCCAGAACGGCCCGCCGGTCTCGGCGCCCGCAATCTCGTACGTGAACACGCCCGCGGGGTCGTCGGGCGCGCCGAACTCCAGCGTGAACGCGGGCGCGCCGAGGGGGAACAGCAGGAACGTTCCCGGCGCGTGCAGGCCGTGGTTCTTGTCGGGCGTGTAGCAGTACGAATAGCCGTCGATGACCTCGCTCCCGGTGAACGTGCGGCCCGTGGGGCCGATGATGTTCGGCACCACGCCGAGGATCGGGTACCGGGGGTTCGTGTAGCCCGTCGCGTCGTACTCGACGACGGGGGCCGCGCCCCAGCCGTCCTTCGGGACGAGGCGCCAGTGGAGGTTCTTCGTCGTTCGGTTCGGCCAATCGGATCCTCCGAGGCAGCCGCCGATGAACTCGGCGCCGTCGAACGTCGGCGCGCCGCGGGCGGTCGCAATGAAGCCGTCGCCGTCGAGGTCGCGCGCGACGCCGAGGTTCGCGCTCACCGACATCCAGCCCGGCGGGAACGAGGGGCCGTCGGACGAGAGCGACCTCGGGCCGGGTCCCCACGAGGCCCCCGCCACGCCGTTCATGACCTGCACGGCGCGCGCGTCGAACCACACGTGGAATTCCTCCGCGTACGCCTCGCGTCCGATCGCGGACGTGGAGGAGCCCGCATTGGGATGCGTCTCGTCTTCGTACGGCGGGTCCACGTGGGGCCCCGTCGTCTCGGCGACGGTGCGGAGGACCGGGCCCGTGACGCCGTCGAGGGTCTCGGCGAGGGCCGGCGGGAGGACCAGGGACGAGAAGCCGACGGTCGGGAGCACGTTGTCGATGACGGGCCCCAGGACGGACGTGAAGAGGGCTTCGACGGGGCCCGGCGCCCGGGCGTGGTAGACATCCACGTCGGACAGGCACCGGCCGGGTTTGCAGGTGTAGGCCTTCCCCGTGAGCGCGTCGGGCTCGAGGGTCGCGTTCGCGAAGGTCATCACCGTCACGGGGCGCGCGAGCGACCCGTCGTAGAACCACACGTGGGACGCCTGGCCCGCCGTGTAGACGGGGTTGCCCAGCCAGGGGATGTAGGTGAAGTCGGGCCGGTCCGCGGGGGGCCGCTCGTTCGCATCGTAGGCGGGGTGGCTTCCGGGGTCGACGAAGCTCAGGAGCTCCGCGCCCTCGCGACGACAGAACTCGCTTCCCTCAGAAGCGGGACAGGATTCGCTGCCGGTCCAGTCCACGATGCCGTCCTGGTCCGTGTCGTTCCACAGCCCGTAGAGCGCGTAGAACTGGCCGCCGCCGGGGAGGATGACGTCGCTGCCGCCGAGATACGCCCCGGCCGAGCGCTGCACGTTGATGAGGCCGAACGGGCGCGTCGGCTCCGTCGGGTCCGGGGTGAGGCCGAGGTTCGTGATGGCGAAGAAGTCGTCGAGGATGAGCGTCTCCCGCTCGGGCCGCGTCTCGAGGTTGTTGCGCTCGAAGGGATGGAACGCCTCGTCGATCTCGTGGTTGAGGTTCGTGTACCCGGCAAAGGCCGGGGCGGTGAACGCGAGCGCGCCTGCGATCGCGAAGGCGATCGCTCTCGATCCGTGGGTCATGCTGGAGCCTCCCAAGACGCGCGGGGCGCGCCGAGGGGGGACTTGCCCTGGGGGGCCTTCTATCTTTGCAGCGGCTCCGCAGGGGTTTCGATAAGAGAAAAAGGGGCCCCGGAGGCTGGGCATCCGGGGCGGGGGTGGGGTCGGGCGCCTCAGATGAACGAGGCGTAGACGTCGCGGTCCCACAGGTCGGCCGTGACGACGATGGGGCCCTGCGCGAACGTCAGGCGAGTCGCCGGGTCGTCCTTCGTGCCGACGACGAGGATCATCTCGGGCGCGCCGGCCGGGAAGAACCACTTCTCGTTGGCCTGGTGGTCGCCCGACGTTGCATCGGGCGTGTAGCAGGACATCGTCCCGACGAGGGGCGTCGAGCTTCCCGGCTCGATCACGGTGACGTCGTCGCCTCCGATGACGAAGTCGCTGTGTCCGAAGACATGCGTCGACCATGGCGTGACCGGGGTGAGGGTATACTTCATGTCCGGCACGCAGGTGCCCTTGAACTCGCCCGTCTCGAAGGTCGACAACCACTTGTTGTTGTTGAGCTGGTGGTTGCCGTTCAGGTCTTTCGCGACGCCGACGCGCGCCGACACGGATACCGTGCCGGGGCCGCCCGCGGGTCCCGTGTTGTCGACGTTCGACATCGTTGCCCGGCGTGTGCCCGCAAGGTAGCCGAACTCGTACTCGAGACGCGCGTCGAACCACGCGTACCAGTCGAGCGTGAAGTTCTCGATCCCGACCTCGCTCGTCGACGAGCCGGAGCCCGGGCGGGTCTCGTTCTCGTAGTCGGGGTTGATGCGCAGGAGCTGTCGATTGACCTCGGCGATGACCGCGTTGTAGTGCGGATCCACGACCGGGCCGACGACGTCGTCCACGGCTTCGAGGACGGGTTCCGCGGGCGCGAGCGCCTCATTCACGGCGGCGATGCCCTCGTTGGCGGCCGCGACGACGCCCGGCGGGAGCGTCGTCGATGAGAAGCCCACCGTGGGGAGGTACTCGTCGATGATGGGCCCGACCACGCTCGTGTAGAAACTCGAAACGGGGCCCGGCGCAACCGCCGAATAGACGTCGATGTCGAGGAGACATCCCGTGCGGCACGTGAAAGGGTCGCCCGTGATCGGGTCGGGAGCGAGCAGGGGTTCGGAAACCGTGCGCAGCGTGATGGTGCGCATGAGCGAACCATCCCACGACCACAGGCCATAACCCTGGCCCGACGTGTACTGGAACGCGCCGAGAAGGACTGAGATGTCTTCGAGATAGCGGAAGTCAGGCGTCGTCGAATTGGGCCGGCGGTTCGAGTCGATTGTGGGGTAGCTGCCAGGCTCCGCGAACGAGTAGATGTTCGCGCCGTCCGTGCGCACGTACTCGATGTCCGTGCCGCGGTAGCGAAGGATCTGGTCCTCGTTCGCGTCTTTCCAGTTGCCGTAGAAAGCATAGAAGGCGCCTTCGCCGGGGAGGATCATGTCGGGCAGCTCGCCCTGGGTCGAGCGCTTGAAGTTGACGTAGTCGCCGCGGATGCAGGTCGGAAGCATGCCGCCCGCGGACTGCGTGCAGGTACCCGGTCCGAGGGGCTGGAGCGGGTTGACGCCGACGCCAAGGAAGGTGAACACGGCGTAGTACGAATCGAGGATCGTGGTGTTCACTTGCGGATCGGCGAGCGGGAGATTGTTCGATTCCTGCTGCTCGATCGCGATGCCTTCGTCCGACTCCCAGCGCATGTCGTTGTGCGAGGTGGCGAACGCGGGCACCGATGCGCCGAGCAGGCCGAGCGTCAACGCGACCGCGAGGGTTCGTTGTGTGTGTGTGTGGCGTTCATCTGGAGCCTCCGCCCCAATCTGGGGCATCGGGATGAGGCGCAGGAGGGGGCAAAATCCTTGTGGGGCGGTTAGAAGGAGCGGTGTGAGGCCGCCGCTACAGGAACCGCGTTGAAAAGGAGAGTGCCCGGCCCGTGCGGGGCCGGGCATTTGGCCCGGCTCAGAGCCAGGCCGCGTACGTGTCCTGGTCCCAGAAGTCGGCCTGGACGTTGATGGGGCCCTGCGCGAACTTCAGGTGCCCCGCGGGGGTCGACTCGGTCCCGAGGCTGAGCACCATCTCGGGGGCTCCCGCGGGGAAGTACCAGTGCTCGTCGCCCGAGTGCGTGCCGGCCGCCTCGTCGGAAACGTAGCACGAGACGGTGCCGACGAGGGGCGTCGTGGAACCCGCCTCGATCACGCTCGTCTCCTCGATGAACACGGTGGGCACGCGGAAGATGGGCGTCGGCCACGGCGTCTTCGGAACGATGGTGTAGCTGAACACCAGGCGTCCCGTGAAGTCATTGCCGCCGCGGATGCACGTGCCCTTGAACTCCCCGGTGTCGAACGTCGAGGCCCAGGTGTTCGTGGCGAGGCGCTTGTTGCCGTTGAGGTCCTTCGCGATGCCGAGGATCGCGCCGACGGCGATGGCGCCGGGCCCGGCCGAGGCGTGCGTGTTCTCGACGTTCGCCATCGTGGCCGAGTTGCTGTAAACGCCCCAGCCCGTCACCCGCTCGATGCGGGCGTCGAAGTACACGTGCCAGTCCTCACCGTAGGCGTCGATGCCGACCTTGCCGACGACCGAGTTGTTGGCGGCGTGCGTCTCGTTCTCGTAGGTCGGCGAGATGCGGTGGATTTGGGGGTTGACGACGGGGCCCGTGATCTCGCCCACGGCCTCGAAGACGGGGTCCGCGGGTTCCGTCGCCTCGTCGATCGCATCGAGGACGAACAGGAAGCCCGGAGGCACGTTCAGCGAGGAGAAGCCGACGGTCGGGAGGAAGTCGTCGATGATCGGGCCCACGATGGACGAGTAAGGCCCGCTGATGGGGCCCGGGGCCATGGCGTTGTAGGCGTCGACGTCGATCATGCACCCTTCGTTGCAGGTGAAAGGATTGCCGGTCACGGGGTCCGGCGCGAGCAGCGGATTCGCGACCGTCTGCACGCGGAGCGAGCGGAGGAGCGAACCGTCGTGGAACCAGGAGCCGAGGCCCTGGCCCGCCTCGTACTGGAAGTCGTCGTCGAAGATGGACAACGAGACGATGTACGAGAAGTCGTAAGTCGTCGCGTTCGGGCGACCGTTCGAGTCCACCGCGGGGTAGCTGCCGGGCTCGACGTAGGAGAAGAGCTGGCCCTCGGCGAGCGTGTACTCCGCCGGACCGAGACTGGAGCTGTTCCAGTACCGCAGCGAGCCGTCTTCGTCGGCGTCCGTCCAGTACCCATAGAAGGCGTAGAACATGCCGAGGCCCGGGGTGATGATGTCGGGAAGGATGCCGCCGGAGGCGCGCTGATAGTTGTAGTACTCGGGATCGACCGAGAACGGATTCCACGTCGAGCCGAAGAGGCCGTTCACGGCGTAGTAGTCATCGAGGATGAGCGTGGAGGCCGAAGGGTTGGCGAGCGGCAGGTTGTTGTTCTCGAGCTCCTGGATGTTCAGGGGCTCGTTGGATTCGTAGCTCATGTCGTGGTGCGTCGCCGCGAACACGGGGGGCGCGGCGAAGCCAGCCACCGTCAAACATGCAGCGAGCGCAGTCAGGATCCGTCGGTCCATGGTAAGCCTCCAGTCCCCTGAGAGAGGGGTGGGCAGCGAGTCTTTCCGCCATAGAAAACGTTTCGCGTGAACCTCTATCACTCGGTCTCTAGAGCACCGATCCCATCCGGGGCTCTCCGACGCCTTCAAGACCCCGCGGGTCCCATCCGCGGTCCGTGAGCCCGCCCCGGACGCCCTTCCTGCGCGTCGTGCGCTGGAGCCAGGTCCTCTACGGCGCCTTCGTCGGCGCGCTCGTCTTCGAGGCGCTCGGCGCGGGCCCGCTCGACGCGGGCGGGCTCGCCTTGCGGGGCGTCGTCTTCGGGCTCGCGACGCTCGTGTTCGCCGTGGTGCTGCAGAACCAGCACAAGTACGGCCTCGTCCCCGACTACTCGCTGAAGTGCCGCTTCTGCAACGGGCCCGTGAACCGGTACTCGGAGTTCTGCGAGCACTGCGGCGCGGACCTCATCGCGCCCGAGAAGCTCGTCGCGTGCCCCCGCTGCGGCGCCGAGGTGTACGAAGGGACGAAACATTGCCCCGAATGCGGATCGAGCCTCGCCTCGACGAAGAAGGGCAAGAAGGGGAAGAAGGCGAAGCGCGAGGAGGCGCCGGACACGGCCTCCGTGGGCTGGTCCACGCCCGTCGACGCCGTGAGCGGCTTCCCGGACGACGACGAGCCCCGGCGCTGAACCTCAGCCGGAGGCGGGCGCGGGTCCGGGCCGCGAGCGCTCGAGCGCGATGAAGAGCACGCCGAGGACGACCGCCGCGAGGAGGAGCATCCACGCCCCGCCGTCGAGGCCCGCCGCGAGGGCCCAGAGGTCGCGCGCCGCATCGTCGGGGGCGACGCGCGCGAGGGCGCGCAGCTCCGCGGCGTGAAAGAACGCGCTCAGGGTCGCGACCACGGCTGCGCACGAGCCGCCGAGGAGCATCCCGCGCGGGCCGATGAGGGACGCGGCGAGCGCGACGGCGCCGACGGTGGTCGCGAGGAGGGCCGCGCCCGCGAAGATGAGGAGGGCGGGCGCGTCTTCCGGTTCCATCCGGGTCGCAAGGGGGAGGGCGGCCGTCTCGATGACGAGGCCGAGCAGCCCGGCGACGAGGAGCAGGCCGGACAGGGCCGCCGCAACGCCGCGGCCGACGCGGCGCCAAAGGGCAGGCATGCTTCGGACATGATCGGCACTGACATGTAAGGCTTCCCTATAGAATTCGGCTCGGTTCGAGTCAGAGCCGACTTGTCAGCACCAAGGGCCATACGGGAGCGGGCCAGCAAGCCTAAGCCGCATCGGCCGCATATCCCGCCCGAGACCATGACCCTCGCGGATTCGCACGTGAAGGAGCTTCTCAAGGAAGGCGCCATGAAGGCCGGCACGCCCCCGTCCGGCTCGGACTGGCGCATCGCCCCCGACGCGATCGCGGCCGCGAAGGCCCGCGCGGAGGCGTACATCCGCGGCCTCGGCGAGGAGGGCGCCCGCAGCGCCGCGGGCCGGCGCCAGAGCACGCTCAAGCCCGAGGACGTCCAGGGCGGCGGCGCGGGCGCCGAAACCGGTCCGATGTAGGTTCCTACCTTTTTCCACGCCCACGGCGTTCCGGGTGGCATGCCCGAGATCGAGCGCCTCCTCACGGAACGCCGTCGCTTCCCTCCGCCCCCCGAGTTCGCGCGCCGCGCGGTCGTCGACGCGAAGGCGGAGGCCCGTCTCCGCAAGGCCGCCGAGGAGGACGTCGAGACGTTCTGGGCGAACGAGGCCCGCGCGCGCGTCACGTGGGCGAAGCCGTTCGCGCGGACGCTCTCCTGGAACCCGCCCTTCGCGCGCTGGTTCGAGGACGGCGAGCTGAACGTGAGCGAGAACTGCCTCGACCGGCACCTCGCGGAGCGCGGCGCGAAGCCCGCGATCGTATGGGAGGGGGAGCCGGGCGACGCGCGCACGCTGACCTACGCCGAGCTCGCGCGCGATGTCAACCGCTTCGCGAACGGACTCGCGGCGCTCGGCATCGGGCGAGGGGACCGCGTCGCGATCTATATGCCGATGGTGCCCGAGGCGGCCGTCGCGATGCTCGCGTGCGCGCGCCTCGGCGCGACGCACTCGGTCGTGTTCGGCGGCTTCAGCGCGGAGGCGCTCAAGGACCGCTGCGTCGACGCCGGCGCGAAGGCCATCATCACCGCCGACGGCGGCTTCCGCAAGGGCGCGGTCGTGCCGCTCAAGGCGAACGCGGACGTCGCGGCCGCGGGCGCGCCGACCGTCGAGCGCGTGGTCGTGCTCGAACGGGCGAAGAACGAGATCGCTTGGCACGACCGCGACGTCGCGTGGTCCGACGTGGTGAAGGGCCAGTCCTCGGAGCGCGCGCCGGAGCCGCTTCCCGCCGAACACCCGCTTTTCATTCTCTACACGAGCGGTTCGACGGGGAAGCCGAAGGGCATCCTGCACACGACCGGCGGCTACCTCGTCGGCGCGGCCACGACCACACAGTGGGTCTTCGACCTGCGCGAAGACGACGTCTACTGGTGCACCGCCGACATCGGGTGGGTGACGGGCCACTCCTATGGCGTGTACGGCCCGCTCGCGCTCGGCGCGACGACGGTCATGTACGAAGGCGCGCCGATGACGCCGACTCCCGACCGCTGGTGGGACATCGTGGAGCGCCGCCGCGTCACCGTGTTCTACACCGCGCCGACCGCCATCCGCGCGTTCATGCGCCTCGGCGACGCGCCGCCGAAGGCGCACGACCTCTCGAGCCTGCGCCTTCTCGGCACCGTCGGCGAGCCGATCAATCCCGAAGCCTGGATGTGGTACCGCGACACGATCGGCGGCGGGCGCTGCCCCGTCGTGGACACGTGGTGGCAGACCGAGACCGGCGCCATCGTCGTCTCGCCCCTTCCCGGCGCGACGGAGACGAAGCCGGGCAGCGCGACGAAGCCCCTTCCCGGCTACGTCCTCGACGTCGTCGATCGGCAGGGCCGACCCGTCGGCCCCGACGAGGGCGGATTCCTCGTGATCCGCAAGCCGTGGCCCTCCATGCTCCGCGCTATTTGGGGCGACGACGAACGTTACCGCAAGCAGTACTGGAGCGACGTGCCGGGCGTCTACTTCACGGGCGACGCGGCGCGCCGCGACAAGGACGGCGACCTCTGGATCATGGGCCGCGTGGACGACGTCCTCAACGTCGCGGGCCACCGCCTGAGCACGATGGAGATCGAAAGCGCGCTCGTGAGCCACCCGATCGTCGCGGAGGCCGCGGTCGTCGGACGACCCGACCCCGAGCGCGGCCAGGCCGTCGTCGCGTTCGTGACGCTCAAGCGCGACGCCGAGGCCGGCGACGGCGCGCGTTCGAAGCTCTGCGACCACGTCGCAAAGCAGATCGGTCCCATCGCGCGCCCCGCGGAGATCCGCTTCGCGGAGGCGCTTCCAAAGACGCGAAGCGGGAAGATCATGCGCCGGCTCCTGCGCGACGTCGCGGCGGGCGCCGCGGTCAAGGGCGACGTGACGACGCTCGAGGATTTCACGGTGCTCGAACGGCTGCGGGCGGGCGAGGAGGACTGAGGAACTCCGCGAGGGCCGCGTTGAACGCCTCGGGCCGCTCCCACATCGGGACGTGGCCCGCGCCCTCGACGACGGTGAGCGTCGCGCCCGGAAGGAGCGCCGCGAGGGCCTCGGCGTGCGCAAGGGGCACGAGCGCGTCGCGCTCGCCCCAGACAAGAAGCGTCGGCGCGGCGATGCTCGGGAGGCCCGCGGAGAGGTCGGCGTCGAGGAGCTGCCGCAGCGTCGAAACGATGGCGCCCGGGCCCGTCCGGAGCGCGTCGTACGCGAGGAGCGGGACGAGGCTCGGAGGGAGGTCCGCGGCCGATCGCGCGACGCCGAGCGCCGCGTCGAGGCCCCGGCGAGCGAGGGGCGTCGCGGCGGCGCAGACCAGGACGAGGCGGTCCACGCGCGCGGGGTGGCGCGCCGCGAAGTCGGCGGCGATGAAACCGCCCATCGAGTGCCCGACGACGCTCGCGCGGTCGAGGCCCACGGCGTCCATCCAGCGGGCGAGCCGGTCGGCCGCGGCGTCGAGGGCGAAGGGCGCGCGACGCCTGAGGAGACCCGCTTCGAGGCGCGCGTGCTCGATCGCATACACCGTATGGGACCGGGCGAGATGCGGGACGTTGCGGCTCCACCAGAGCGCGCTCCCCGAGAGGCCGTGCAGGAGCACGACGGGCGGACCGGCGCCCGCGACCCGGTAGCTCATCGCGCAGTCGTCGAGCGCGACGCGGGCGCGGCGCGCGCGGCCGACCGGGGGACCGGCCGGGGCCGCGGACGCTGGGACGGTCACGCGAAGGATCGCGTGGCGTCAAGGATAATTGCGCTCTGGCCGGGTCTTCGGTGGGCGTTCAATTCGGCAGCGGGACGAGAACGTCGCAGTCGTACACGACGTCCTCGAGGCTCGCGCCGTCCGCCTCCAGGACGATCGCGCGCGGACCGCCCGGGTCGCCCGGCGCGCCCTCGCTGCAGACCTCGATCGCGAAGTTGTCCGCGCCGCGCGGGAGGAAGAGCATGTCGTTCGAGTAGTAGTGGCCCTTCTCGGGGAAATGAAGGAACGTGAGCGAGGTCAGCGTGCGATCGCCTGCAAGCTGCCACGTCGTGGCGGTCTGGGGGAGACCGGTCGTGCGCGAGAGAAGGAACGCGCCGCCCTCCGGCCACGCGGGGATCGCGCGGATGCGGAGCAGGATGTTGCCGCTGGCTCCGCTCGTGAGGTTCTTCGCCCACGCCCCGACAAACTCGCCGGCGGAGGCGAGGGGCCGGTCGGGGGACGGCCTGTTGCCGTTCTCGTAGGGATCGGGCGAGGCCGCGACGCCGATGAAGCCGTCCTCGTTGAAGTCGCGCCAGGCGCCGGCCCAGATGTCGAAGACGAGGAAGCCCGGGCCCGCGGTCGCGCCGCCATCGTGGTCGCGTCCCGTGAGCGGAAGCTGCCTCGTGGAGGCGCCGGGGCGCCAGGCGCCGGGAACGACGTCGAGGAAGCCGCGGAAGGCTTCCTTGAAATCGTCCGCTCGGCCCGACGAGCTCGAGCGCGCGTCTTCGGCCGTCTCGTGGAGCCGTCGGGGAAAGAGCGTGCCCTGCACGAGGCCCAGGGGGCCGCTCGTCGCGCCCGGCGCGGGAAGCGGGACCACGGAAGCGTCGCCGGTCGCGCCCGTCGACGGCGAACCGACCGCGTTCACGAGAGGCGCGAACGCGGCGGCGTAGAGCGAGGCCACAGGCGCGGGCGCGAGGACCGCGTACACGTCGATGTCAAGGAGACTTTCGGGTCCGAGCGTATAGGGGCGGCCGCTCGTCTCGGAAGGCGAGAGGATCGCCTGCGAGACGGTCTCGGAGAAATACGTCTGCAGGAGGGATCCGTCGGACATGACGATCGGTCGCGTGTACGAGTCGGTGCCTGAGAGATAGAGCCCCATCTGGCTCCAATAGCGCAGGTCGACGTCGGGCGTGCCGTCGTCCGGCATGGAGGACGCGCTCACGGGCGGGTGCGACCCGGGCGAGAGGTACGCGTGGACGGGCGTTCGCGGATCGGGCGTCCATTCCGGCCCGAACCCCGTCTCCGCCCGCATCGTGTCGATGATGCCGTTCCCGTTCACGTCGCGCCACAGCCCGCGCCACGCGAGAAGGTAGCCGGGTCCCGGCGGGATGAGATCCGGCATCGCCCCCTGCGTGTCGCGATGGAGGTTGAAGAGAGGACCCCCGTGACCGACCGAGAACGGCGGGGCTTCGGCGACCGTGTGCGCCGCGGTGGTGCCGAGGATGACCCAGAGGGCGTCCAGGACCGGGATGCCGGCCTCGTCGGCTCCGCCGTTCGCGATCGCCTCCGGAATCCCGTTCCTCTGGCCCGCGGCGTCGAGCGCCGCCCGTTGCCCCTCGCCCGCTTCGCGTTGGACGTCGCCATGGTGCGCCAAGGCGGGCATCGAAAGGAGGAGCATCCCGACCACGAGCGTCGCGGCGCGTCGCATGCCCTCGACCCGGCTCGCCCGACCTTAACGTTTCAGGCGACCCGTCGGAGCCTTCGCTCGGCCTCCGAGGAGATGAAAAGAGACGGGCGGGCCTCGATGGCCCGCCCGGGAGCGAGGGGGGTCCGGGGACCTTTTACATCATGCCGGGCATGCCGCCCATGCCGCCCATGCCCGGGGGCATGCCGCCGCCGTGGCCGTGGCCGCCGCCGCCGGGCGGGGCCTTCGTCTCCTTGGCCGCGATGACGTCGTCGATGCGGAGGATCATCGTCGCGGCTTCGGTCGCCGAGTTGATGGCCTGCGTCTTGACGCGGAGGGGCTCAAGGACGCCCTCCTTCGCCATGTCGACGACCTTGCCGGTGTAGACGTTGAGGCCGTGGCTCTTCTTGCCGGACTCGTGCGCCGAGCGGAGGTCGACGAGGCTGTTGATCGCGTCGAGACCCGCGTTCTCCGCGAGGGAGCGGGGGATGACCTCGACCGCGTTCGCGAACGCCTCGATCGCGAGCTGCTCGCGGCCGCCGATCGTGGACGCGAACTTGCGGAGGCCGAGCGCGACCTCGATCTCGGGGGCGCCGCCGCCCGCCACGATCTTGCCGTCCTTGACGGCGACCGCGACGACGCGCAGGGCGTCCTCGAGCGCGCGCTCGATCTCGTCGAGCACGTGCTCGGTGCCGCCGCGGAGCAGGATGCTGACCGCGCGGGGGTTCTTGCACTCGGTGACGAACGTCATGGACTCGTCGCCGATCTTGCGCTCCTCCACGAGGCCGCACGTGCCGAGGTCGTCCTTCGCGAGGTCGTCGAGGTTGCTCACGAGGCGCGCGCCCGTGGCCTTCTCGAGCTTCTCCATGTCGGACTTCTTGACGCGGCGGACCGCGTAGATGCCCTTCTTCGCGAGGAAGTGCTGGGCGAGGTCGTCGATGCCCTTCTGGCAGAAGAGGACGTTCGCGCCCGTCTTCGCGACCTTGTCGACCATCTCGCGCAGCTCGCGCTCTTCCTCGTCGAGGAAGGCCTGGAGCTGCGTGGGGTCGCGGATCTTGATCTTCGTGTCGACCTCGGGCTTCTCGATCTCGAGGCTGAGGTCGAGGAGCGCGATCTTTGCGTTCTTGACGGACGCGGCCATCGCGGGGTTGACGCGCTCCTTGTCGATGATGAGGCCCTGGATGAGCTGCGTGTCGTCGACGGAGCCGCCGATCTTCTTCGTGACCTGGATGTTGTCCGTGTCGACGTCGCGCTTCTTGCCCTCGGTCTCCGCGACCGCCTTGACGGCCTTGACGGAGATCGTCGCGAGGAGCTCGCGGTTGAAGCCGGCCGACTTGCCCGTCATCGCGGTCTGCGCGATCGTCATGAGGGGCTTGTCGTTCGAGCCGTCGATCGACGTCGCGAGGCCGTTCAGGATCTCGATCGCCTTCTCGTTCGCGAGGCGGAAGCCGCGGTTGATGAGCGTCGGGTGGACGTCGTCGAGGAGCTCCTCGGCGCGCTTCAGGAGCTCGCCCGCGATGACGACCGCGCTCGTCGTGCCGTCGCCGCACTCCTGGTCCTGCGTCTTCGCGACCTCGACGATCATCTTCGCCGCGGGGTGCTCGATGTCGATCTCCTTGAGGATCGTCACGCCGTCGTTCGTGATGACGACGTCGCCCATCGAGTCGACGAGCATCTTGTCCATGCCGCGGGGCCCGAGCGTCGAGCGGACCGCGTCGGCGACCGCGCGGGCCGCCATGATGTTGTTGGCTTGCGCGCCGCGACCGCGCTCGCGCTTCGTGCCTTCCTTGAGGAGGATGATCGGTTGGTTGCCCATCATGGGTCACACCTTGGCGCGAGGCATTCCAATGCTTCTATAAGAAGATAGCGGCCACACGGGGCTGAGCGTCGAGGGGGGCCGGTCGGCCCTTTCCAGGCGGTCGCCATCCGGTGGGCCGGGAGGGGGATTCCTGAGGCTGCGCGCCTCCTCAACCTGCCGCACGCGCATCCTCGCTCCGATCAATCTCGCCCAGGAGGGGTCGGAGAGCGTCGTCGACCCGCCGGGCGTCGAATCAACCGACGCCCATGACTTTGCCGGGCCTGAAGAGAAACTGCCTCGCCCGGACAGGCTCGACCACGCCGGGCGCCTGAAGAAAAAGCGCGAAGGCATGCGCCAAGCCTCGGACATATGAGGAGCGGAGGATCACGCGGTCCAGATAATGCCCGTCCAGAAATCACTGAAAGTGAACCCGGGATCGACTTGATAGCCCGCGTGGGCGATGGCTCGCTGTAAGGCGACCCGAGACGCTTGCGGGTAGGGCCCGCGGCCGATGGGTGGAAAAACAGGTGAACGAGAAGTTAGGCCCCCGAGGCACCGTCCACGCCTTGGCGTGCGGCAGGAGGGACGCCCCCATACGTCCCCGACGTGCATCCCGCGACGGACATTTCGGACGACAAGGGGACAACAGCGAATCCCAAGCCAGTCGAAAACCGGTAGCATGTCTAACAGCGTCTAAAGATCGACGGTCGGGGGCCCGGATAAGCTCCAGAAGTTCCACGCGGCGCACTTGCACTCGCCGTGGAAATCTGTCCGATGGCAGAAGTGCACAGCGGCAGTACTAAGAACCGTGGAACCTTTGCATGTCAACTCGTGACCACGAACCATGGTGCCGCAGGCCCATCGGCGGGAACGCTCTGGCAGAACCAGCGTATGCTCTGCGTTCTCCTCGACGAAACCGATGCTCATGCGCAGGTAGGTTTGGAGGTCAATAACGACGTCGTCGTCCTCACCTCGTCCGGAATCTGCTGCACGTCGATCCAAAATAAGCATTCTCTAAACGACGGGAGGATTACCGTCAGGTCGCGAGCATGGTGGGGCAGCGCACCGGTCTGGCTCGACCTTCTTGACGACCCATCCACAACAGCGATGACCAAGTTCGTCCTTTCATCGACGAACGATATCGAACCGGGCAGTGTCTTCGAGCCATTCACTCTAGCCTCCACCACGGAGGCCGAGCGGGAGGCCCTGCTCATTGCCCTGCATGGAGCATGTCTGAATCCCTCGGTAGAAAACGCGCCTGCGTGCAAGAGATGGACCGAGGCAACGGACGACCAGCGCCGTCGCATCGTCGCCGCACTCAGAGTGGAGGCCGGACAACCATCTATCAACCGGGCGCGGGAAGAGATCGTCCAGCGCCTTCTCGCCAGGAGCTTCCACGAGCGCGCCGTCACGGAAGCCGCAGAGGAACTCGTTGGCTGGGTGGAGATGAAAATTCGGGAGAGAATCTCGCCCACCGGATGCTTCATCACGGTGGCCGAATGTCGGCAGAAGCTTGGTCTCCTGCGAGACAAGTTCACGATTGTCTCCCTGCCGCGACTGCCTCCAGACGCCATCGATTTTGAGGCAGAGCTGAGCACGAACGCCACCTACCTAAGACAACTCAACTTGATCAAGACAGAGCGCGACGAGCTAGTCAGCGCCATCAGCACGTATGCCGAGGCCAACCGCCACCGGAAGTACTGGCTGAACGAGGGGCTGCTCGGTGAGGACCGTGTGGACCAGTTTGAGCGTCAACTCCTCCTCCAATGGAACTCCGCGAAGGGTGAACACGCAGGCGAGACCGATGAGATTCGCGGAGGAAAGCGGGTTTACTACCAATGCCTCCGCGCACGCGGCCGCCTCGGCCCCGATGACTCTGACCCAGAGATGATCGCCGGCAACTACCACGTGTTATCGCAGCGCCGACTCGTTGGCTGGCATCCGCGGTACCGCGAACTCCTCGGAGATGAATAGATGGAAGAAGGAGTCGCATTGGACCGGTACGCACACAAGAACCCCGCCTTCGCGGCGGTCGTGATCCACGCGGTGGCGAAAGGATACTCCCGCAAACAAGGACGTGGCATCCCGATTCCCTGGGCTATCCTCTCTATCCCCTACCTCGCCTCAAAGTCAGTTCGCGACCAGATCCCCAAGGCGTGGAACGCTAAGCTGACTAACTTGTTCGAGAACCACCCACAATGGCAGGCCCAGAATGCGGAAGCGCTGCGGTCGAACGTGAAGTACTTCTGGCCCGCCCTCCGCCTCGGTATCTCGCGTGGCATCTTGGTCTTGCAGGAAGGGAGAATCTCTGCGTCCGGCAAGCTTCGACCGTCGGAGCTCGACGAATACCGCGAGATCTATGACATCGCGGACAAGTTCGGCAGGTTCCTTGGAAAGGAACCCGAAGAGACGATACCGAACCTCTTCAACCTGGAAGTGACGGAATGAGTTGGCGCCTCCATAGCATCGCAATCTATCGCCGGCGGACGGGGGAGCGACACACCCTCGAGTTCCGCACCGACGGCCTCAATATCATCACCGGGGAAAGCGGCCGAGGGAAAAGCGCGCTCATCCGAATCGTAGACTACTGCCTACTAAGCGATGTTTGTGACGTCCCAAAGGGGATCCGCACACGAGTCTCGCACGTGGGCGTTCGCCTTACAAATGGCGAAAGCCAACTCGCCATTGTTCGGGCGTTGCCGGAGGAGGGTGCAGACGTCCCGTCCACAGTCTACATGCTCGAGCGGCGCGAGACCCCGTTCCCCTCACAGCCCCCCAAGACTGAGTGGACGAAGGACTTTGCAAAAGACAAGCTTTCAGCATTTACCCAGATCGCCGCGCTGCCTATAATCACGAACGACCTAGACTCTGACGCTGAAAAGCGCTATCCACCTAACATCCGTCACTGCACGCCATTCCTCTTTCAACCTCAGAACATCATTGACAACCCCGAACAACTCTTCCCCGGGCTAGACCATTCCTTCAGAAAGCGGGCTGTCGCAGACGCGCTGCCATACTTTCTCCGGATCACAACAGAAGCCGAATTCACGAAAGTCCGCGAACTTCGCGCGCTTCGCGTGCGTCGGAATCAGATTGACCGGGAACGAAAAGAGCAGGAACGTCTTGGCTTGCAGGGTTGGGAGCGCGGTCGTTCCCTGTGGAGTCAGGCTGTCGCACTCGAACTCCTCCCGGGACGGCCCGAGCCTGGAGACCTTGGTGAGCTGATTCGCATCCTTTCCGCAATTCCATCCGGGGCCGAGGCTCTTCCCCCTGCGGCGAACGTCGATCTGACGGAATTCGAGGCGGAAGAGGAGACTGCGCGGATGAACATGAACCTAGTCCGCGCGCAGCTCGATGATATTGATCGCTTCTTGACAGTGAGCGAGCAGAGTCACGAAACTACGGCTCAACAGCTTACACGTCTTCGATTCAAGGACTTGCTTCCCGAACCCACGGACGCGCCAATATGCCCGCTTTGCGGCGACGGCCACGTGCAGGCCGATCAGATCGAACAGACGCTGCGTCACACAGTCGTCGCCCTCGAGGCAACACAGAGCGCACCCACACGCCTGCGATCTCACCTCGAAACCGAACGCGAAAGCCTGAGACAGCAGCTCCAGACGCACAGCCGGAAGGCGTCGGACGCTCGCGCCAGACGAGAGGCTGCGCTCCGAGACATTGCACACCCGACCCTGCGCGGTCAGGTTGTGGCTCGTGCTGAACTCAGGGGTCGGGTGAAGGAGTACGTCGCGGCCATGCGCCCTTCCCTCGCACCCCCGGATTCCGAGTACGATGAGCTCGTGCGGCGAATCAAGGAACTCGAAGAGTCCGTCGGAGTCGAAGCGACGGCGTCAAAGCTCTCCCAGGCCCTTACCAAGATCAGTCACACGATGACGGATCTCACCGAGCGGATCAACGTCGAGTATCGGGGCGCACCTACAAGACTCAATGTGAACACGCTCCAGGTCGAGGTGAACGATTCGCCTTCGGACAAGCGATGGACCCCCTTGCGCGAAATCGGGAGCGCAGCGAATTGGGTCGGCTACCATGTAATCTCGGTGGTCGGCCTCCACACCTACTTCCGCGAGCACGACTCACCAGTTCCCGCGCTCATCATGATCGATCAGCCGAGCCAAGCTTGGTTCCCTCCCGAGGTGGAGTGGTCGCCCGAAAATCCCCGCGAAGATGCAGAAACAAGACCGATCACAAAGATCGTGGATGTTCTCGCGGAATTTGCAGAGGCTCCGAAAGGACCGCAGATCATCATCCTCGAGCACGCGGAGCTCAAGGCAGAAAGCTTCAAACGGAACGTCCTCGACCGTTGGACGGGCGCGAAGGGTCTCCTGCCTTCGGAATGGCTTGCTGATGCCGAAGAGCAACCTGTCGACGGCAACGGTAGCTAGGCGCCCCCTCGTTAGTACGGCGACCATTTTTCGCGTCCCGAGAAATGAAGCGGCGCGGCGTGGCCCTTATTTCGACGCGCACCTCGCTCCCATGGAGCGTCTCCCGAAAGGGACGTGCGGAGGCGGCGTGAATCCGGTTATCTGCCTCGGATGGCATGCTCTATGGGGGCCTAACAATTCATTCGACCCGACGCGGCTGCGCCGCGCGGGTCAATTCAGTCGTTAGTCAGCCGCTGAAGGCCTTTGGGTTGCACCCTTGCGTTATCGGGCGTCCGGATCGACGAATGCGGGTTCGGGCCTCGCAACCTTTGAGTTCGTCGCCGCCATTCGGTCCAGCGGCACCGCTATGAAGGTGCAATTGGGGAGAGTTGTATGAACGAGAACGTGCTCATTGCCTTGATCGGAGTTGGGGGGGCAATCGTGGGTTCGGTTGCAACCGTTTCCGTGGAATGGTTGCGTGCCCATCTTGCGAACAAGGCGGAGGAACGGCGAGACAAGCCTCGCAAAGACTTGCTAAAGAAACTGCTGCAATCCAAGAAGTTCCAATGGCGCAGGCTCGACACCCTAATGCACGTTATTGGAGCGGACGAGGAAACGACGAAACGCCTTCTACTTGATATTGGGGCACGGGCCTCCGAGGATGGCCAGCCACTATGGGGGCTCGTCTCCCGCAACCCCCTGCCTGAGAGCGACACGGCTGCTGACTAACAAATCGCTCAACGCGACCTCGCTTCGCTCGGCGCGTTAGCTCAATCCTTCGCCGAGGATACGATGCCACTCCATCCAGCATGGGTTAAGAACATCTCTCGCCGGGTCCTCTGGGCAGCGTTGGAACCAGACATCAGCAAGGAGCAGCGGCTTTCCATGGCGGCGTTCTTTGACAACCGCTGCGCCTATTGCGAGGGCGCTCTGGGTGGCCGATGGCATGCAGACCACCTTGTCCCCGTAGATGTTGGCGGCTTCAATCACATCAGCAACAGGGTGGCGGCGTGCCCGAAATGCAACGAGCACGAGAAGAGAGACATGGATTGGCGTCGGTTCGTCGAGATCAAATCAGCCGCCCAACAAGAAATCCTTGCGTCACGGCTGGACCGAATCGAGAATTGGGTGGCGCTCCACGAGCCTGTGACCCCGCCGGTCACCGAGGAGCAAAGGGCGGCATGGCGGCGGGAGGTCGAAACCGTAGCGCGGGTCATCGACGACGCATGGAACCGGCTGAAGAACGGCGGCTAGCTAACAAGGCGGTCTAGCTGAGTCACGGCGGCTTCGCGCGCCTCGGGCGGCTGACATTCGTCGTTATCCCGCGATTTGACGCTCAGCGTGCGCCTATCGCGTATCGGCTCACCTGTCTAGCGTCGATCCTGTCCGGCGTCGCTGCATCCGGTTGGCCTGGCCGAAAGCTATTTTTACTCGTGGAACAACTTTCCTACGGGTAGGAAAAATGCCCGAAGCCGTAGACGAGGTCGAGGTGACCACGATGGGGGAGAAGGGGCAAGTCGTCATCCCGAAGGCCATCCGGGACCGCCTCGGGCTCGGGGAGCGCGCCAAGTTCGTCGTGCTGGGTCAAGGCGACACCATCATTCTGAAGCGCCTCGCTCTCCCGGACCTCGAGCGGGAGTTCGAGCGGACGTTCGCTGATATTCGGGAGCGGACGTCGGGCCTGACCGAGGGCGATGTCGACGCCGAGGTCAAGGCGCACCGCGCCCAGCGTTCGCGCCGGAAGTAGGCGAAGACCATGCTGCGGGTGGTCGCCGACACCAACGTGCTCATCAGCGCGTTCATCGCCAACGGGCCACCACATCAATTCCTCCGCCGGTGCCTCGCGGGCCACGCCATTTTGGTAACCTCGCCCCGGATTCTCGAAGAACTTGGGAGCGTCCTGCGTCGACCGAAGTTCAAGCTCAGCTCGGCGGAGGCCTTGCGCGTTGTTGGGGTTGTGGCCGAGGTAGCCGAGATCGTTGACGCGCGCGAACGGCCCGGGATCGTGCCGCGTGATCCTGACGACGACATGATCGTAAGCGCGGCGATCGACGGAAGGGCCTCCTACATCGTCAGCGGCGACAAAGCCCTCCTCGAAGTGGGCAACTACGAGGGCATCCAAATCATGACTGCGGCAAGCTTCTTGAAGAATTTCCTCAAGGAGCCATAGAGCCCTGCCGCGACGGAGGTGCGGGATAACCATTCATTCGCGCCGAGGTGGCCTTGCGGCGCGGCTCAATTCGGTCGTTGGGCGTCATACCCCACGCGGGGGTGGCGTCGAAGAGGGCCAAGGACCGCAAACAAATAAACGGCCTAACAACGTCGCATGGATTGCTCGGGGTGCCCACTTTGGGCGCTTGACCGACCGAGATCGTGAGGACATTGGAGGATATCCTACCGGACGACCAGCGTATTCGTACCGGGCGGCTTGCCGCAATTAACGTACGTGCCCCGTTCCGCCCTTCATCTTGAAAAACGGCTGGCCGCTGTCAAAGACAATCTGTGCAAACTGGTCGCAGTGACCGGTTCGACCAAGTCCGGGAAGACCGTTCTCACTACCAAGGTTTTCCCACGTGACCAGGCCATCTGGATTGATGCTGGATCGGTGAAGGTTGAGGAGGATCTTTGGTCCTTGGTAGTGGATTCTATCGCCGGCTACACCGAGGTCTCGGCTGAGGCTAGCCGATCCACCGAGGGGACGTTTTCAGGAAGCGTTTCCGGCCATGCAGGAGTCCCACTGGTGGCGAAGGTAGAGGCCGAAGCCAGCGGCGCCATGACACACGCTCGGGGAAGGTCTGAGACGCGGTCCCGGGCCCTCGCTCCACGTCCTGCCGCCATCGCTCAGCTCCGTCGGACTCGGACACCCCTGGTGATTGACGATTTCCACTATCTCAGTCGAGACGTCCAAGGAGCGGTCGTTCGGGCCCTCAAGCCCCTAGTTTTCGAGGGGATCCCAGTGGTCTTGATTGCAATCCCCCACCGCCGCTATGACGCAGTGAAAGTCGAACGGGAAATCACAGGCCGGATTGAAACGATTGATGTCCCATCTTGGTCCACGGAGGAGCTCCACCAGATTCCCCAATTGGGTTTCCCCCTCCTCAACGTGAAGGTGGCTCCTGAAGTCGCATTGAGACTAGCTGGCGAGGCCTACAGCAGTCCGCACCTCATGCAGGAGTTTTGCCGAGAGTTGGCGCGAGAAAATGGGATTGAGGAAACTTCCAAAGATCCCTTGCCGGTTGGTCACGTTAACGACAAACTCTTCCGCGAGGTCGCAGAAGGAACGGGCCGCGTGATCTATGATAAACTGTCGCGGGGACCCCGACAGCGGTCAGATAGAATGGACCGGCCCCTGAAGGCCGGCGGCACTGCAGACATCTACGAGGTTGTGCTGCTAGGATTGGCGAAGGTCGCACCCGGCCTGGCGAAGGTTGAGTATGAAACCCTCCGCGCAGCGATTCGGGAGATTCTCGCAGATAATATCCCGCAGGCCCATGAGGTGACGAGGGTGCTGGAACGGATGGCGGAGATTGCCGCGAGCGACGAGGCCTCAACCCCCGTTCTTGACTGGGACACGGACGAGCAGAAGCTGCACATCACCGACCCTTTCTTCGCGTTCTTTCTCAAGTGGGCCGCCCACGCCGCCCAACAAATTGCTCCACCCGACGCCGCTTCGCGGCGCGGGTGAGCTCAGTCGTTAGAACGCGCTGCAACCGTGTGCAGTTCAGGCCGAGGCGGTTGGGCGCTGCTAAGGGTGCAAGAGGGTGGACCGAATGGCTCGGTATAAGACACGGGATGGACGTGCGTCCATCGTGAGACTGCTGCTCATCAGTATGACGTTCGCGTCCGTGATGCTGGCGCTGCCTATGGCGAGTGCGCAATCTGACATCTACGTCCCGGAGACTGAGGGGCGGACCCTTGAGCCGGGTGTTCACCTGTTCTATGAGTTAGATGACGCCTCGGGGGTTACCCGCTACGACTTCCTCATCCAGGCCAGCGGTCCGATCGACATCTTCCTCCTCAGCCAGATCCAATACGAGGCTTACCAAGGAGCTTCAAGTCGGTACTTTCCGACCGAGAGCTTCCTCCAGAAAACCTCCCTCCGCCACATCTTCAGAGTTCCCGCGAACCAACCCTACGTTCTCGTTATTGACAACTCCGCCAGCCCGTCAGGTGGTGCTCCGGGGAGTGGATATGTGACGGTCCGGTCGGGGTACATCCCGCTCACGCCGGACGGAACGGCGGGAGGCTTGGACGACTTCCTTCGGACCTTGTTCCTTCGCCAAGATTACTGGGAGGTACCCCTCGTGACAGGCGTTGCAGTCGCCGGACCTACCCTAATTTTCTTCTTCATCGCGCTCGCGTCAACCGGGATTGCGCACGTGGACGAAGAGGAACAGGGCCACTGGTGGCTGTCCTTGATCGTCCTAACCATCGTTGGGGCCGCATTCACCATCGTGGTGCCGGGTGTCGGTTTCCTCCTCGACGCGCGCTGGCTGACCATCCCGGCCGCCATCTACGGATATCTGACCTACAAGCGCACGGCCAACACGATGGTCTCGGTGGCCGCCGTGTTCTCGGTGACTTACTTCGCCAGTCTGGTGGGAGTCGATGTCCTGACTGAAATCATGCACCACACCGAGCACGTCGAGGACTACTACTACACAGGGAGCATCGGAGTCTTCGGAGGCGCTGGATGGGGAGATCTCCTCATCATCGCGCCCGTCATCGCCGTCGCGACGTTCCTTTTTTGGGGTCGTCTCGGAACGAGCCATACCAAGCTCCCCGTCGAATCCAGCCTCCAAGGCGACACCCACGACGGCACCCTCTTCTTGAAGATCGTCAACAGGGGAGAACAGGCCGCCCGAAACGTACAGATAAGCGCCACCTTCCACGGTCACGGCCTGCCCGATACAGCGATTGAGGAAGGTCTTCTCGTCGAAGAACTCCCTCCCGGACACGAAGTCACCCACTCGATGGATCAGCCTGGGCGCGTGGTGGGGTTGGATGCCGCGTGGGGTGCAATCCGTGTGATTGCTTGGGCGGAAAACGCCCGAGCGGTTGGTGACACCATTGAGCTCACCGACTGACGGGCCAGTCGATGGTCGCTCCTCGCCGGTGGAGGCCTATGAGAATACACCGCGCGTTCTAACAAATCGCTAAAGCCGACCTCTCCCACCGGTCGAGCGGCTTAGCTCAGTCGTTAAGCAGTCCGTCCAAGCAACTCGCGAGAAGGGAGGTATACCGAAGATGTCCCAAGCAAACCACCCGATCGACACGACGGCTGCCGAGGCGTACGAGAAACACATGGTCCCGGGGATGTTCGCTCACTGGACAGAACGTGTGGTGGGGTTGGCCGCCCCGCAACGGGGAGAAAGCGTGCTGGACGTGGCCTGTGGCACGGGTGTTGGGGCAAGGGTGGCCGCGCGCGGCGTTGGCCCGGCAGGGAAGGTGGTGGGCCTGGACATCGATCCGGGCGTCGTCGAGGTGGCACGAAAAATGGCGCAGGGCTTCGATATTCCGATGGAGTGGCACTGCGCAAGCGCGCTCAAGATGCCCTTCGACAGCGCCACGTTCGATCTCTGTCTTTGCCTCCAGGGCCTCCAGTTCATTCCGGATCGTCAGGCCGGTCTCGCCGAGATCCACCGCGTGCTCAAGCCGTCGGGTCGGCTCGCGGCAAGCATCTGGGGACCGCTCGAAGACAACAAAGGTCATGACGCCGTGGTTAGAGCCCTGGAACGTCAGGGGGTCGACGCTTCGGCGGCGAGGCGGGCCTGTTGGTTTGCCGACCCGGAGGATATCCGTGACGCGGCGACGCGTGCGGGGTTCTCCGCGATCGAACTTCGCACTGAGGACGGAGTCTCTCACTTCGCGTCCATCCAATCGTTCATCGACGGCATGACCCTGGGTTCACCCTCCACTCGGCACGCTGTGGCGCTTCTGCCCGAGCATGGGCGCGACGCGTTTCTCAAGGACGTGAGCGCGATGCTCGAGCCTTACGTGGCCAACGGTGAACTCAGGTACCCGATGCGCACGCACGTTCTGCTTGCGCGGGCATAGACGAAAAGGCATGAGTAGCCTGCCCAACCGTGCGCTGAAGACGGACCCTTCGCGAGCAGCCTTCGCCCGCTCGCTTCGGGCCGCTGAGCGCGATCGTTATCCGCGCCCGCCGCCCCGCGATCATGTCTCATAGACTTCGTCATGATGCGCGAGTCGCAGAAGGCGGACGGTTCCGGTCGGTTCATTCGGCTCGAAGAGGAGGACGAAGGAGCTTGCGACGTGAACGCGCCGTACGCCTTTCAGCGGACCCCGAAGAGGCTTGTAGTGGAGAGGCTGTTCCAGGATCTGGGCAACCTTGTTGTCCACGGCCTTTCGAAGGACCGCATCCTTCTTGCAGAGCTTCCGATAGTCGCGCTCGAAGTGCGGCGAGACCTCCAACTGCCACGCCATCTTCACTCGAGGAGGTCGCCGAGCTTGTTCACCTTGCGGAACCGTCCCTTCCGGGTCTTCTCGACTTCGTCCACGAATTCAGGGCGGAAGTTCGGGTCCAGGATGTATTCCTCGTAGGCCTCGACGATGCGCTCCACGGCCTCGGATTTTCCCTTCAGGCCTTCCTTGGCCTTGACGACGTTGACCACCCGGTTCGCCCGGTCGGAGAGGTGGATGACCGCCTTGGGCATGTCGAGTAACTCCATGTTACATCTCGTAACGCATCATAATAAGTCTTTCGGGGGGCCCCAGAAGGTGAGGAAGCCCACCGCGAAGCCAAGCTCCCGACGGCCTGGCCGACCCAGGACTCGACCCGAAGGACAGGAGAGAAGGCATGGGGTCTAGCAAGTCGTTCAGCTAACCGCTCGGGCGCTGGACCGCCTTCGCGGCGACTTAACTCCGTCGTCAGACGCCCACCGAACGGCAGACATAGAGATCGGCGCGGCAGCACGGACGAATGAGGCGCCTGATGAGCCGCGGCGATGACCCGCCTCGCCCGCCTGAGGCGTTTCAGCCTTCGGACCGAGAGATCCTGTCTCGGGTGGCTTGCGCGGTTCGGCGCCGTCACGCGTCACCCGCTTCCCTCGTCCTTGACGCCGAGCGACGCGGAAGCGTTCTCCCACTTGGCCGTCGAGAGGAAAGGCTCGGGCTCCAGGTAGAAGGAGGCGTTCAGTGCCTCCCTCCTAGCTACCGGCAACCCCTGGGGCAGCGGCCACACGGACGAGCCCGCTGATCCGTAATGCCCTCGACGGCGTCCGGTGCCTCTTCCGGTGGACATTCATATATGTGAGATGAGACATCTCATGTGATGATGGTTGAAACACGGTCCACCGTCCGCCGCTGGGGCTCGAGCCTCGCCGCCGTGATTCCCCCCGAGGCGCTCAAGGCCGAGGGCCTCCGTGAGGGCGATGAGGTGATCCTCGAGGTCCGCAAGGCGCGACGCCTGGAGGACCTCTTCGGGCTGTTCAAGAACAAGAAGCTCGACGCGCAGGCCGTCAAGGACGCGATCCGCGCGGAGGATGCCGAGTGAGGCGCTTCCTCGACACGTATGCGATCGTGGAGATCCTCAACGGCAACCCCGACTACCGAGGCGTGCTCGAGGACGCCGCGACGAGCCTGTATCACCTCTACGAGCTCCACGTCCAGCTCGCGCGCCTTCGCGACGAAGCCACCGCGAATGCCGTCTACCGCGACCTGCGATCCCTCGCGGTCGAAGCGACGGACGCGGACGTCCTGGCCGCTAGCCGCTTCAAGCGCGCCCACCCCAAGGCCGGGTTCAGCTACGCGGACGCGCTCGGCTACGCGATGGCGCGCGAACGCGACGTGCCCTTCGTGACCGGCGACAAGGCGTTCCGGAAGATCGACGGGGTCGCGTTCATCGCGGGGCGGAAGTGAGGGGAACGACGAGCGCGGGCGGCCGGTCCACGCCCGCGGCGAAGCGCGACCCCATCTCCATCGTGGGCGCTCGCTCCGCATCGACGTGCACCGGTCGCACGAACGCCTGGAGGCGGTCGAAGAGGCGGCAATGCGCTGAACGCGCGCTGCGGCTCACCTCGAAAGACCCCCTCGAGGGCGTCCCGCCCATGCCGACCTCCGCCTCCTCGGCTTGGCTCGCTGCCGCGCCATAGACAAGGCTATGATCGGGCGGCGCCTCCGAGAACCGGTCGAGTCGCCCATGCTCGAATTCCACCCCGTCACCGAACGCCCAACGCCCCCCGCGCGCCTCGCGGAGCTCTTCGTCGAGGCGCGCCGCGTCCTCGTCGAGCGGGGCATGGCCTCGATGGACGAGTACGGCGACATGCTGAAGTGGGGCCTCCCGCGCGTCGACGGCGTGTGGCGCAACATCCACGTCTTCCATCCGGACTGGTGCTCGTACAGCGACCGCTTCTGGGGCACGATCCACTTCCACGCGGGCTGGATCCGCGGCACCGTGCTCGCGGGCGCCATGGAGCACTACACGTACCGCGCGGTCGAATCGCCCGACGGCGACCGCTTCCACGGCGGCCGCGCCTACACGCTCGCGCGGCACACGGACGTCCACCGCGAGGGCGCGACGTACGAGCTCCCTGCGCGCGTGCCGCACTGGATCAAGCCGACCGCGCTCACGCTGACGTACTTCGAGGAGCAGGAGACGGAGGATGCCTCCGATCTCGTGAACCCCGCCTCGGAGGCGATCGACGAGCACCGCTGGACGCAGGCCCAGGCCGACGCGCTCCTGCCGGAACTCCTCGCGCTCATCGACGACCGGCTCGCGCGGCTCGCCCCCGCCGTCCCGGGCTTCCGGTGAGGCCCCGACGCGATCCTTCAAGTGGCCCGAAGCCGTCGAGCCCCTGATGGCCCCGTCCGCGCCCGGCGTCCTCGCCCTCGCAGCCGCGCTCCTTGCGGCGGGCTGCCTCGCCGCGACGCCCGCGCAGGTCGGGCCCGCCGAGGCTCCCGGGCCCGGCCCCGCGGTCCCGCCCGGGGTCTACGCGACGACGGGCGACTTCTCGCGCGTCCTCGCGCCGGGGCCCCACGCGATCCTCCCGGACGCGGTCGAGGTGCTGAAAAGCGCGCGCGACGGCGTCGACATCCGCGTGGGCCTCGTGCGGCCCGACGTCCCGGAGGGGACGCGCGTGCCGGTCGTCGCGCACCTCTCCGTGTATCTCCCCGAGGTGCGCGAGGGGACGCTCCGCGACAACGTGTGGAACACCCGCTCCGATTTCCTCGTGGAGAACCTCGTGCCGCGCGGCTACGCAGTGGCCTTCGTCGCGGCGCGCGGGTCGAGCGGGTCCGGCGGCTGCTGGGACATCTACGGCGAGGCGACGCGCGCCGACCTCGACCAGGCCGTGACGTGGCTCGCGAGCGAGCCGTGGTCCACGGGCGCGGTCGGCACCATCGGCCTCTCGTTCGACGCGGTCGCGCAGCTCCAGGTGGCGGCCGCGGGGAACCCGCACCTGCGCACGATGGTGCTCATCGGCGCCGAGCCGGACCACTACTCCTTCTTCGTGCGCAACGGCACGGTCGCCGCCTCGACCTTCCTCCTGAATCCCGTGTTCAATGCCTGGGCGGCGACGAACACGCACTTCTTCCAGGTGCGCGGCCCGCCCCGCGCCCCATCGCCGTCGGCCGTCTGCCCCGAAGCCGCCGAGCATCTCGGCCCCGGCCTCGCGACGTTCGCGACGGGCGGACGCGGGGCGAGCGGATACTGGGTCGAGCGCGACCTGAGGCCGCGCGTCGAGGCCTCGTGGAACGGCAGCATCCTCGGCGTCCACGGGTTCCGCGACGACGTCGCGCACATCCGGCTCGTCGAGCCCTGGTACGGCATGCTCGCGACGAAGGGCTTCGACGTGAAGCGCGTCTACGGCCAATGGGGCCACACGCATCCCGACCAGACGAACGACAATCCGACCCTCCGATGGGACTGGGCCGAGAAGCTCGCGCATTGGTTCGACCTCCACCTCAAGGACGACGCGACGGCGACGCGCGGCCCGCCGGTCGAGGTCGCGGACCAGACGGGCCGCTGGCGCGCGGAGGAGGCGTGGCCCCCGCGCGACGCGACGCCCGTCACCTACTATCTCACGGGAGGCGACGGCCTCGCGTCCGAGCCCGATCCGCGATCCTCCCTGACGCCGCTTGCGACGGATCCCGCCCGCGCGCTCCTCCCGCCCGCGGTCGGTCCGGCAGAGGCCGCCTTGGAGACGCTTGCCCCGGAATGCCGGCGCTGCGCTTTCTTCTCCACAGAGGTCGCAAACGCGACGTGGCGCTTCGCGGGGGCGCCGCTCGCGCACGTCACCGTCGTCCCGACCGGCGCCGCGGGCCATGTCACGGCGCGCCTTTACGTCGTGAACGGGACCGACGCGACGCGCGTGAGCGTCGGGCAGATGGACATCCGCTTCGCCGCGGGCGGCGACGAGCCGAGCCTTGTGAGCCCGGGCCAGCGCCTGCTCCTGCGGATGCAGCTCGAACCCGCCGACGTCGTCGTGCCGGCCGGCGCGCGCCTCGCGATCGGGTTCGACACGAGCGGCTACGGGACGATCCTCAACCACTACCGCGCCTCGCCCGCGGCCGCGCCGGTGCTCCTCGCGCACGGGGGCCGGGACAGCACGCTCACGCTCGCGGTCTTCGATCGCGCGGACGAAGCATTCTTCGACACGCCGCGTTAGCGCAGCGCCGCGAACGACCCGAGGCTCTCGAGCGCGATCGTCGCGGTTGGGCAGTCTGCCCCATCGCCGCCGAGGCGCGCGCGGTGCCCCGAGATGATCGCGCCGATGCCCGAGAAGGTCGTTTGAGCCTCGGGACCTTCGAGGATCTCGGTCGTGCAGGCGGCCTGATGGCGGCCGAGGCGCAGGAGGTCCGGCGAGAGCGCGAGGTCGAAGGGCGCCTTCGGAAGCGTCTCGCTCCAGCGGGGGGCGGTCGTCATCCAGGCGACGCCCGAGAAGACCGCGAGGCGGCGCGGTTCCCCCTCCTTCACGATCTCGAGCGCGCTGACATACGAGGGCGGAAGCGCGCCGGGGAACGCGAGCATGGAAATTGTGCGGTTTGCCGCGTCGATCGTGTATTCGCCTTCGCGGAACTCCGCAACCGGCGTCACGAAGCGGAAGTGCTCGTCGCCCTCGACCTTGAGCCGACCGAGCGCGATGCCGGCGACGGATTGTCCTTCCCAGCCCGCGTCGCGCGGGCTCGCGCAGCCCGCGTCCTCGAAGGGGCACAGCACGACCTTCGAGGTCGGCGGCGCCGCGTAGAAGTGGAGCGCCGCGGCGACGAGCGCGAGCGCCCCGAGGCCGGCGGCGAGCGCGAACGCGAGCTTCGGGCGGGACGCAGCCATGCGGCCCATTCTCCGCCCCGGGGCCATCAAGGAAAGGGCGAGGGCCCCAGGGACCCCGGGACCCTGGGCGCCGATACATCCATGTCAGGTCCGGTTTTTCCCGATTCGTGGCGGGTTGGCTCGACGGGCTCCTCTTCGTCCAGGGGCTCCTCCTCGTGGGTCTCGCAATCTTTCTCCTCGCGCGCGGCGCGCGCGGGGCTTCGACCGTCCTCCTCGCGATGGCCATCGGCGGCCCCGGCCTCATCATGGCGGCGCACGGGGGCTTTCCGCTCGCGGGCGGCTATCCTCCGTTCTACTTCACCGCGTTCCAGCTCACCTACGGGACGCTCATGTGCGCGACGCTCGCGTTCGCCATCGCGTACCCGGCGCGCGTCCTCCACGCGAAAGCAGCGTGGCGCGTCGCGTGGGCCTTCATCCCCATCGCGGTCACGCTCGCCGCCCTCGTCGTCGCGACGCCGCTTGTGATGAACGCCGACCTCTCGCCCGCGACGCCGATGCTGAACGTCGTCTCGTTCATCATCCCGGCGGCCTACCTCCTCGGCGCCATCGCGCTCGGCGCGAAGTGGGCGCGCGCCGCGCCCGGGCCGCACAAGGGGCAGTTCCTGTTCGTGCTCCTCGCGTACCTGTTCTTCAACATCCACGACGGCGTCGGCATCCTCGCGCACGCGACGACGAACCTGTTCCGCGATGCGTACCCCGCGGTCCCCACGGCTTTGACGTTCCTCTACGCCGCCTGCGTCGTTGCCGGCGTGAGCGTCGCCGGCGTGAGCGTCCGCCGGATGCTCACCCGGCCGCGCGAGGAGACCCGTGAGGACCGGTTCCTCGTGCTCGGCGTCGTCGCGTTCATCCCGATCTCCGTCCTTCAGATCCTCGTCGCGGTGGCGGGCCACCACGTGAACGGCGTCACGACGCACCTGCTCATCGACGGCCTCATCCTCCCCATCCTTGGTTACGGCGTGCTGAAGTACCAGATCCTCGACGTGGACCTCAAGGTCAAGTGGGGCATCCGCAGCGGCACCCTCGCGGGGGCCGGCCTCGTCATCCTGCTCGTCGTGCAGCAGCTCATCGAGCAGCACGTCGGCTCCGTATTCGGCGCGGTGGGCGGCGCCGTCGTCGCGGGCGTCGCGCTCTTCGCGCTCACGCCGCTCCAGCGGGCGGCCGAGCGCGTGAGCGAGCGCGCGATGCCGAGGGTGCAGGAGAGCGCGGCGTACCTGAGCTTCCGCCGGATGGAAATCTACCGCGCGGCGCTCGAGGGCATCCTCCGCGACGGCACGGTCGACCGGCGCGAGGCCGCCGTCCTCGCGGGCCTGCGCGAGGAGTTGGGCCTCACGCTCGCCGACCACGAGGCGCTCGAGGGCGACATCCGCCGACGGCTCGCGCCGCCGGTCGCGGTCGCGGCCTGACCGGAAGGGCGAAACGCGCCGATTCCGCTCGCCCTGCATGGATCCGATCGCGCTCGCCGCCTCCGCGCTCGTCGCCCTCGCCGCGATGCTCGGCGCCGCCGTCTGGCACGGGCGCGCGCTCCGGCGCGAGCGCGAGCACGCGGGGCACCTCCACGTCGTCTTCGGCGGCGAGAACCACCCGTGGGTCGAGGCGCACTGGCGCGCGGAGCGCTTCCGGTTCTGGCCGCTCGCAGGGGGGCTTGCGGGGGCCGCGGCCGGGGCGCACCTCGCGGGCATCGTTCCCGATGGCGGGGTTGCGGCCGTCCTCGCGCTCCTTGTCGCGCCCGCTCTGGCTTTCGTCGTCACGGGGGCGCTCAGTCGCGCAAGACTCGCGCGCGCACGCAAGGCGAAACCCTCTTGACCCGCCGGCCCGCATGCTCGACCCGCGCCCGACTTGGCGCGAGGTGACGACATGGCCCGAACCGCCGAGCTTCCCCCGAAGATCCAGGACGCCCTCAACGCCCAGCTCAAGGACGAGCTGGCCTCCAGCTACACGTACCTCGCGATGGCGGCGTACCTCGAGACGGCCAAGCTCCCCGGCGCCGCGACGTGGATGCGCATGCAGGCCCAGGAGGAGCTCGGCCACGCGATGCGCTTCTACGATTTCGTCCATGACCGCAACGGCCGCGTCGTCCTCGGCGCGCTCCCCGCGCCCGCGAAGGAATGGACCTCGCCGCTTCGCGCGTTCGAGGAGGCGCACGCGAACGAGCAGAAGGTCACGGAGAACATCGTGCGGCTCTACGAACTCGCGATGGCCGAGAAGGACTACGTCTCGCACGCGTTCCTGCAGGCCTTCCTCACGGAGCAGATCGAGGAGGAGAAGACGGCCTCTCGCATCGTGGACATGCTCAACATGGCGGGCGATTCGCGCTCGGCGCTCCTCATGGTGGACAAGGAGCTGGGCGCGCGGTCGAAGGCCGAGTGATCAGGCCTTCACGAAACGGACGCCGTCGAGGCCGCGGAAGCCCTCGTCGCCCGTGACGAGATCGCATCCGTTCTCGCGGGCCACCTCGTAGATGATTGCGTCGCCCAGACCGAGCGATTGCCGAGCGGCGCGCTGGGCCCATTTTGTCAGGCCGGCGCGCTGGGCCGCCTCCCGCGTGACATCGAGGACGGGGCCTCGTCGCGCGATGAACGCAAGCCGCGCCTCGAGCCCGGGGCGATCGGCGCGGGCGTGCAGGTCCGACAGTTCGGCAAAGGTCAGGACGCACGTCGCGACGTCGCCCTTCTCGATGAGCGGCCGCAACCGCGCTCCCGCCCGGCTGCCTTGGAAGTATTCCACCCATGCCCACGTGTCGAGGACGTCCATCAGTCCCACATCGCGTCGCGCGTCTTGCGGTCGAGGCGCGGGAGTTGGGGGTCGACCCCGAACATGGACGTGGGGATTCCGTCCGCCTGGTCGAGGAGCCGCTTCACGACTTCGTTGAGGCTCGCGACGCCCCAGTCCTCCTTCAGATGAACCAGGCGCCGGTGGGCCTCGTCGTCGATCGCGATCGTGGACACGTTACAACTTACAACACTCTCTTATAATAGCCTTTTCCGGACGTCCCCGCACTCCCGCGCGCCCCCTTAAGCCGCGGGGGTCGGCTTCGGGTCCGTGACCCCGCGCGAGCCGTCCCCCTTCGGGCCGGGCAACCCCTCCGACCCGAGCGCGCGCTACGTGTTCCTGCGTTTCCTCCGCTACGGCTTCCTCGCGTGGGGCGGGCCCGTCGCGCAGATCGGCCTCATGCACCGCGAACTCGTGGAGCGCGACGGCTGGATCACGGAGGATCGGTTCCGCAAAACCCTCGCGCTCTACCAGGCGCTGCCGGGCCCCGAGGCGCACGAGCTCGCGGTCTACTTCGGCATGGTGAAGCGGGGCCGCCTCGGCGGCTTCCTCGCGGGCCTCGGGTTCATGCTGCCCGGCGTGGTCCTCGTGACGCTCCTCGCGGCGGCCTACCTCTCCATCGCGGGCGTGTCGGACCACGTGCACCGCTTGCTCTACGGCGTGCGCCCCGCCGTCGCCGCGCTCGTCGGCTTCGCCGTCTACCGTCTCGCGCGCCGCACCGTGGATTCCGCGCTCCTCGCCGCGATCGCGGTCGGAGCGATCCTCGCGAGCCTGCTTGCGCCCGCGGTCGGTCTCGTCGGCATCATGGCCGCGGGCGGGCTCGCGGCCCTAGCCGCGACCGCGGTCCGCTCAGCGCGGTCGTTCGCGTTCGCGCCGCTCGGCCTCGCGAGCCTCGCGTTCCCCGCGCTCGGCGCTTCGGGCCTCCTCGCGCTCGCCGTCCTCTCGGCGAAGGTCGGCCTCCTCACGTTCGGCGGCGCGTACACCGCGATCCCGTTCCTCCAGGCGGGCGCGGTCGAGGAGCACGGGTGGATCACGCAGGCGCAGTTCCTCGACGCGCTCGCGATCACGAGCCTCGTCCCGGGACCGCTCGTCGCCGTGGGGACGTTCGTCGGCTACCTTGCGGCGGGCCCCGCAGGCGCCCTTCTGGCGACGGTCCTCATCTTCGCGCCGGCGTTCGCGTTCACGCTCGTGGGGCACGCGTTCTTCGAGCGGATCGTCCACGCGCCGCGGCTCCACGCGTTCCTCATGGGCGTCACCGCGGCCGTGATCGGACTCATCGCGGTCTCGATCGTCCCCATCGCGCGCGCGGGCCTCGTCGACATCCCCACCGTCGCGATCGCCCTCGGCGCGGCGCTCGCGCTCGCGCGTCACGTGCCGATCCCCGCGGTGGTCGCGGGGGCCGCGGCGGCGGGCCTTCTCGTCAGGCTCGCCGCCGGGTGAGGAAAATCACTTCTTGACGTAGTACGCGTTCGCGCGGGCGGCGCCGCCGAGGTCGAGGAAGCCCTTCTGCTTGAGCGACGCGACCGCGGCCGAGACCTGGCCCTTGCCCATCGGCGCCACGAGCTTCGCGATGTCGTCGACCTTCTTCGCGGCCTCGGGCTTGGTCGCGGCGGCCTTCTTCAGCGCGTCGTACACCTTCTGCTCGTGGGGGGACATGGACATGAGGGGAAACCCCGGGCGGCAAGCCGTCGTCCCCGTCATAAGAGTTTCTTCGCGAGGGGCTGGGGTTTGCGCGGTCGGACGGGCCCTTTTGCGGCCGCGGAGGCGCCGTCCCCGCACAACCTTCAAGGAAGCCGACCCGCTTCGCCGCGGCGTGAGCGTCGAGGACCGCATCGAAGGGCTCCGCAAGCTCAAGGAGAAGGCCCGGCTCGGCGGCGGGGCGGACCGCATCGCGAAGCAGCACGCGGCGGGCAAGCTCACCGCGCGCGAGCGCATCGAGGCGTTCCTCGATCCCGGCACGTTCCGGGAACTCGATCCATTCGTCGTGCACCAGGTGTCGCGCTTCGGGATGGAGAAGAACAAGCCCCTCGGCGACGGCGTCGTGACGGGATGGGGCCGCGTGGACGGCCGCCTCACATACGTCTTTGCGCAGGACTTCACCGTCTTCGGCGGATCGCTCGGTCTCGCGTACGCCGGGAAGATCACGAAGATCATGGACCTCGCGGTGCAGAACGGCGCGCCCGTCGTGGGCCTCAACGACTCGGGCGGCGCGCGCATCCAGGAAGGCGTGGACTCGCTTGGCGGCTACGCGGAGATCTTCTGGCGCAACGAGCAGGCCTCGGGCGTCGTGCCCCAGATCAGCGTCATCATGGGCCCGTGCGCGGGCGGCGCGGTCTACTCGCCCGCGATCACCGACTTCATCGTGATGGTGAAGGGCACGAGCCACATGTTCATCACCGGGCCCGAGGTGATCAAGAGCGTCACGCACGAGGAGGTCGACTTCGAGACCCTCGGCGGCGCGAACACGCACAACGAGACGTCGGGCGTCGCGCACTTCGCTTGCGATTCGGAGGAGGACGCGCTCTTCCTCGTCCGCAAGCTCCTCTCGTACATCCCCTCGAACAATCTCGAGCCCTCGCCCGCCGTCGCGACGACGGACCCCGCGGACCGCCGCGACGCGGACCTCGCGCGCATCGTTCCGGATTCGCCGGACCTCCCGTACGACATCAAGGACGTCATCGCGCGCGTCTGCGACAGGGAATCCTTCCTCGAGGTCCAGCCGCACTACGCGAAGAACATCGTCGTCGGCTTCGCGCGCCTCGGCGGCAAGTCGATCGGCGTCGTCGGGAACCAGCCGAAGGTCCTCGCGGGCGTGCTCGACATCGACGCTTCCGTGAAGGCCGGGCGCTTCGTGCGCTTCTGCGACGCGTTCAACATCCCGCTCGTCACGTTCGTGGACGTCCCCGGCTTCCTCCCGGGCACGAGCCAGGAGTACGGCGGCATCATCCGCCAGGGCGCGAAGCTCCTTTACGCGTACTGCGAGGCGACGGTGCCGAAGCTCACCGTCATCACGCGCAAGGCCTACGGCGGCGCGTACGACGTCATGTGCTCGAAGCACGTGCGCTCCGACTACAACGTCGCGTGGCCCACGGCCGAGATCGCGGTCATGGGCCCCGAGGGCGCGGTCAACATCCTCTACCGGAAGGAGCTCGCCGAGGCGAAGGACCCCGCCGCGAAGCGCGCCGAGCTCGTCCGGCAGTACCGCGAGACGTTCGCGAACCCGTACGTGGCCGCCGAGAAGGGCTACATCGACGATGTGATCGAGCCGCAGGACACGCGCGCCGTCCTCATCGACGCGCTCCAGAGCCTCGCTTCGAAGCGCGTCGAGCGCCCGCCGCGCAAGCACGGCAACATCCCGCTCTGATCACCAGGCTTCGCGCCCGTGCCGGGCGAGAAGCCACGCCCGGAGGTCGTCGAGCGCGGCGGGACCGCCATCGTCGATGGCCCCCACCGCGCGATAGCCTCCATGAATCCACGCCGCGTAGCCGTAGGAGCAACCGTCGGCGATGAGCGTGTCGCCGTCGTATTCGCGCGCGAGATCGGCGAAGCTCGCGGCTGCGACGAGCCCGCGCAGGCGCTCGAACGCGGAGGCGTCGAGCGGGACCCGCTCGGCGTGGATGATCGTTCCGTTCGCGTGGAGCCAGCGCTCGTGATAGGTGCCGATGGCGAGCCCTGTCGCGACGGCCTCCGTGACGACGCGGGCGGCTTCCTCGCTCGGCATCGAGAGGTTCGGCGCGCGCAAGGGCGCGTCCGACGCCTCGATCGCGACGTGGCGGAGCGCCCCGTCCGCGTCCACGACGACCAGGTCGCCCATCGGGTGCGGCTGCGTCCCGCACGCCCACGCCATCGCGACGAAGATGCCGCTGTCGGGCAAAGGCGCGAGCGGGGCGTCCTCGGCGGCGAGGCAACCCGCGAGCGCGAGGGCGAACAGGACCGGCGCGGCGAAACGGAGCACGGCCCGACATCGCCGGGCGGCCGTTTCAAGCCATGCTCATCGGCGTCGCGCGACCGCGGCGACGGCGACGACCGCGAGCGCGACGCCGACGAGCCCGAGGGCGGACGTCGGGGCGCCATCGCCGTCGACCGTCTCGTTCGGGGCGGGCCCGCCCGTGCCGTTCGACGGGGGCGGGGTCGCCTCGCGCGCGCCGAGCGTCGTGAACGACTGCACGACGAGGGGCCTCCCGTCGGCGCCCATGATCGGGCCGTAGGTGCCGTTGAAGGCCATGATCATCACCTCGACGTCGGCGGGCGTCGTCCCGGCGGTCGTGTTCGCCACGACCTTGATGACCATGACGCCGTCGAGCCGCGCGGCTTCGTACCAGAAGTTGAGGCGCTTCGTCCCGGCGCCTTCCTTCGCAAGGTAGGCGGTGCGCGGATCGTTCGCGACGCGGAGGTGACCGTCCTTGATGATGGGTTGGAATTTCGCCGCGGGCGGATTCGTCGCGTTGCCGCCGGTCCCGTTCCCCGTCCCGTTCCCGCCGGGCGCCGGGGCGGGCGCTCCGTGGCTCCCGTCCGACCCGACGCTCACGAGCACGAACCGCGCGCCCGCGTCGCGCGCGGCGGCGCCGTTCACCGTGACGTCCGCCTCGACGGTGGCGTTGCCGTTCGCGAGCGGACGCGTGTTCTTCTTCATCGTGACCTGACCCAGGAGGCCGATGCTCTCGCGCTCGTCCGCGGCGGGAACGGCGGAGGCCGCAAAAGCGGCGGCGACGAGCGTGACGACGGCGAGGGCGACCGCAAAGCGGGCGTGCATGCGGGGCGCGCCGCCGCCCGGGGGGATAAGCGGATTGGATCGATGATCGACGATTCCCTCAAGCGTGAGGAGCGCGCTCGCGGCCGCCATGCAGGAACCCGCCGTGCGGCTGCGCGTCCTCGAAGCCGCCGACGCCGACCAGGTCGCCGCGTGGTGGAGCGATCCGGAGATCCGCCACCTCGCGCTCACGGGCCACGAGCGCATGGACCGCGGCGCGGTGCTCGACGCGATCCAGCACGCGCTCCACGAGCGTTACGTGCTCCTTGGCGTCGAGGTCGACGGCGCGCTCGTCGGGCAGGCGGGGCTCCGCGACATCGAGGAGGTGAGCGGAACCGCGGAAGTCGGCATCGTCCTCGAATCGAAAGGCCGCGGGCGCGGCGTCGGACGCGAGACCGTGACGCAGCTTCTCGCGCTCGCGTTCGACGAGATGAAGCTCCACCACGTCATCGCCCGGACGTTCGCCTACAACGACCGCGCGATCCGCCTCTTCCGCGGTCTCGGCTTCCGGGAGGAAGGGCGGCTGCGCGAACACCGCCGGCTCGACGACGGGACCCGCGCCGACGAGATCGTGTTCGGGATCACCGCGCCCGAGTGGCGACGCGAGGCCGCGCGCGCCCGCGAGGCCAGCGTGCCGCTCCCGTTCGACGAACCCGGGAACGCATGCTTTGCGTGCTCGCCCCGCGCCACGCGCGGCCTCGGCCTGCGCCCGCGCCGCGAAGGCGACGCCGTCGTCGCCGACGTCGCGTTCGCTCCGGACCACGTCGGCCCGCCCGGCATCGTGCACGGCGGCCTCGTGGCGACGGCGCTCGACGACGTCGGCGTGTGGGCGCTCTGGGCCGCGACGGGAGAGACGGGGCTCCTCGCGGACCTACGGGTGACGTATCGCGCGCCGGCGCGGCCGGGACGCGCCCTCGTGGCGCGCGCGGGCGTCGAGCGCACCGAAGGGCGCGACGCGTGGGTGCGCGCCACCCTCTCGGACGGCGACACGCTCCTCGCGGAGGCCGCCTTGCGTTTCCGCATCGTCCTCGGGGGGCGGCTCGAGCCGTGATTCCGCCCTGGGCCTCCGCGTGGGTCGCCCTCGCGAGCGTCGTCGCGTTCGCGGCGATGGCGTTCGACAAGATCAGGGCGCGTCGCCGCGCCGCGCGCGTGCCGGAGCGGGTGCTTCTCGCCCTCGCGCTTGCGGGGGGATCGCCGGGCGTCGCCGTGGGCATGGTGGTGCTCCGGCACAAGACGCGCAAGATGTCGTTCGTGACGGCGCTTCTCGGCGTCGTCGCGTTGCAGGGCGCGCTGCTCCTCGCGCTCGACGCGATCTAGTCGCCCTTCACGATCCACGCCACGTTCGCGCCGCGCTCGATGCCGTCGCTTGTCTCCGCGAGAAGGCGGCCGCCGTCGCGGAAGGCGGGGATGACGATGGTGGTCCCCGCTTCGCCATAAGCCGAGATGGTCGCGGTCCAAAGGTCGAACCAGTTGAGGATCGGACCCTGGCTGACGGTGACGCGCGAAAGGCGCGAAAGGGGGACGCTCTGCACGTTCACGCTCACGAACGAGGTGATGGCGTACACGCGCTCCTCGGTCACGACGTAGCGCGAGAAGACGAGGGCGAGCACGCGCTTGCCGACGGCGGGGAGGAAGCCGAAGACGATGAGCATCGCGAACGTCGCGAGGCCGAAGGCCTCGGGCTCGGCGCCGAACACCAGGAAGGGTCCGATCCACCCGCCGAGCGTCGCGGCCGCGCCGCCGAGGAGGATCGGCGCGAGGCCGAGGAGCGACGGGCGCGCGACCCACCGGATGCGCTCTCCGGGCCGCACGTGCGCGACAGCGAGGTCGTCGAGCGTCACGCCTCGGCCTCCGGACCGTCGACGGCGCGGGCGCGGGCGGATTCGATGATCTCCTTCACGGCGATCGCGTCGAAAAGTCCGATCATCTTCGCGGGCGCCCCGACGCTTCCCGCCGTGTTGATCGTGAGCGAGCCATAGCCGAGGATGCGCCCCGGGATGTCGCGGCCGTACACGATGTCGGTGATCTTGTCGTACGTGAGCTGCGCGACGACGGTGCCCACGATGCCGTGGCGCACGTACACGCGGCGGTCGGTCACGACGAACTCCATCCTCTTGAGCGCGAGCAGGCGGACGCCGACGACGACCACGGCGATGACGGGTACGGCGACGAAGAGGATCGGCGGAGGTCCAAAATTCCCGCCCGTCGAGGCGACCATGGAGAATGCCCAGGCGGCGAACAGCAGGAACGGCGCGATGGCGCCCTCGGCCGCGACGCGCAGCGTGGGCTTGCCGCTCCAGAGGACGCGGTCGCCCTGCTGGACGTAGTCCGGCCGCGCGCCCGCGGGCGCGGACGTGAGCGGCGGGAGAGCCGCGGCCGGCGCGGGCGAGGCGGCGACGTCGGGCGTCGCGCGGGCGACGGGCCGGGGCGCGGCGCGGGCCGTCGCGGGGACGCGTTCGAGGAGCTTCGCGATGAATCGTTCGCGCGCCGCCTCCGCGTGTTCCTTCACGGCGAGCGCGTCCGCGACGCCGCGGATCGCGACGTCCCCGCCCGCGGTCATGAGGACGAGCGTCGACGTGCCGAAGACGCGGTCGAGGACGTTCCGACCGTACCAGAGGTCCGTGACCTTGTCGTGCGTCGTGAAGTGGACGCGCGTCCAGAGGCGCCCGACGCGGCTGTAGACGCGCGCGTCGGTGATCACGTATTCGGACGTCCGCACGAGGAACCACGCGCGGACTACGGCCGCGGCGACGGCGCCGACGACGAGCCCGAGGGCGGGCGCGACGAAGGGCGCGACCTCGCGCGCCGCGCGGGGTTGGAGCGTCCCGAGGAAGCCGTGCCCGTAGAGGAGGACGGCGACGAGCGCGAGGCCGACGGCGACGGGGGGAACGGCGAGGACGCCGAACCAACCGGGCTCGGGCTTCCCGCGCGCGATCACGGTTTCGTCGGGACGGAGGTAGAACCAGGGCGGCGTCGGGACGAGGGCCACGGCGGGGAAGCCACGTCGCGTCGAAAAAGGCATCCGCGCCGCGACGCGCGGATGGCCGTTTTATACCCCCGAGCCCATCGCGGTGCGATCGACGTGGGTCTCTGGTCCGCGGTCCGGGAGCGCTATGGCGTCCGAACGCCCCTCGCGGAGCTGCGGGCCAAGGCCGAAGGCACGGAGCTGCGGCGCACGCTCGGCGCGTGGGACCTCACCGCGCTCGGCGTGGGCGCCATGGTGGGCGTCGGCGTCTTCACGGTGACCGGCCTTGTCGCGGCGGACTACGCGGGCCCCGGCGTCGCGCTCTCCTTCGTCGTCGCCGCGCTCGTGAGCGTCCTCGTCGCCCTCGCGTACGCGGAGCTCGCGACGCTCATGCCGCTCGGCGGCAGCGCCTACACGTACGCCTTCGCCTCGATGGGCGAGCTCGTGGGGTGGCTCGTCGCGTGGGCGCTCATCGCGAGCTACGGCGTCGGGAACGCGGCCATCGCGAGCGGCTTCAGCGACAACCTGTCCGGTCTATCCGAGGCCTTCGGTATGGCCCTGCCTCAGACCTGGACCGCGACGCCCGGGGCGGGCGGCCTCGTGGATGTGCCCGCGGCGCTCGTCGTCGGCCTCGTCACCATCCTCCTCCTGAGGCCCGTCAAGGAGAGCGCTTCCTGGAACTCCGCGCTGGTCGTGATGAAGATCGGCACGCTCCTCCTCTTCATCGTCCTCGGCGCGACCGCGATCGATACCGCGAACTACACCTCCTTCGCGCCCAAGGGTGTCGAAGGCATCGTCGCGGGTGCCGGCCTCGCGTTCTTCGCCTTCCTCGGCTTCGACGCCGTCTCGACGGCCGCCGAGGAGACGCGCAATCCCGGCCGCAACGTCCCGCTCGGCATCCTCGCGTCGCTCGCGATCGTCGTGGTGCTCTTCGTCGCCGCGGCGCTCGTGCTCACCGGCATGGCGCCGTCGGAGCTTCTGAGGAGCGGCGAGCCCCTCGCCTTCGCGCTGCGGTACGCGGACCTCGGATGGGCGGCCGTCATCCTGAACGTGGGCGGCCTCCTCGCGACGCTCTCGGTGCTCCTCGTCTTCCAGCTCGCGACGACGCGCATCGTGCTCGCGATCGCGCGCGACGGGCTCCTCCCCTCGTGGCTCGCGGCCGTCTCCGCGAAGCACGCGACGCCCAACCGCACGACGCTCATCCTCGGCGCGATCGTCGCGGTCTCGGCGGCGGCGCTCCCGCTCGACTTCCTCATCATGCTCACGAACGAGGCGACGCTCTTCTTCTTCGCCATTGTCTGCCTCGCGGTCGTCGTCCTCCGGCGCACCGAGCCCGACGCGCCGCGCGCGTTCCGCTGCCCGGGGTCGCCCTGGGTGCCGCTTGCGGGCGTGGGGGCCTGTCTCTATCTCATGGCCACGTTCGGTCCGCTCATCCATTACGGGTTCGCGGCCTGGATGGGCGTGGGCCTCGTCCTCTACGCGGTGTACGGAATCCGGGCGAGCGCGCTGCGCGCGGCGCGGGCCAAGCGGGGGGCCGAGACCGCGCCGGTCGCCCCCGCGCCCCCGGTGGAGCCTTGAAGGCGACGGCCCGCCGTCCGCGGCCGGGGGAGAAGCCTTTTTATCTGCCCGTCACGTCGTCGGCGCGTGTTCCGCAAGATCCTCATCGCCAACCGCGGTGAGATCTCGGTCCGCGTCATCCGCGCGTGCCGGGAGCTCGGGGTCAAGACCGTCGCCGTGTACTCGGACGCGGACCGGGAAGCGCTCCACGTGAGGATGGCCGACGAGGCCGTCCACATCGGGGCCGGCCCGAGCCGCGAGAGCTACCTCGTCCAGGACCGCATCGTGGAGGCGGCGCTCGCGACGGGCGCCGAGGGCATCCACCCCGGCTATGGCTTCCTCTCCGAGAACGCGACCTTCGCGGACAAGGTCACGAAGGCGGGCATCAAGTTCATCGGCCCCAGCGCGAAGGCGATGGAGGCCATGGGGGACAAGGTCAGCGCGAAGCGCAACGCCATCCGCGCGGGCGTCCCCGTCGCCCCCGCAAGCGACGGTCCCGTCGACCCCTCCGACGCGAAGGACGTCGTCGAGCGCATCGGCCTTCCGGTCATCGTGAAGGCGGTGCACGGCGGCGGCGGCATGGGCATGCGCATCGTGCGCCGCATGGACGAGCTCGAGAAGGCCGTGGCCGACGCCTCCGCGCAGGCGGCTTCCGCCTTCGGCTCCGACGAGGTCTTCATCGAGAAGTTCATCGAGGACCCCCGCCACATCGAATTCCAGATCATCGGCGACGAGCACGGCCACGTCATCCATCTCGGCGAGCGCGAGTGCTCGATCCAGCGCCGCAACCAGAAGCTCCTCGAGGAGGGCCCCTCGCCCGTCATGACGGCCGCCATGCGCGCCGACATGGGCGGACGCGTCGCGAAGCTCGCCAAGTCCGTGGGCTACTCGGGCGCGGGCACGATGGAGTTCCTCTACAAGGACGGCCAGTTCTATTTCATGGAGATGAACACGCGCCTCCAGGTCGAGCACCCGGTGACGGAGCTCATCACGGGCGTCGATCTCGTGAAGACCATGATCCGCGTCGCCTCCGGCATGCCGCTTCCGTACAAGCAGGAGGACATCGTCCTCCGCGGCCACGCCCTCGAGGTCCGCATCAACGCGGAGGACCCGTACCACGGCTTCGCGCCATCCCCCGGCAAGGTCACGCGCTACGCGACCCCGGGCGGCCCCGGCGTGCGCGTCGATTCCGGTCTCTACGAGGGCTTCACCATCCCGTCGTTCTACGACAGCCTCGCGGTGAAGCTCCTCTCCCACGGCTCGAACCGCGCGGAGTGCATCGACCGCATGCGCCGCGCCCTCGACGAGTTCGTCCTCGAAGGTCCGATCACCAACATCCCGTTCCACAAGATGGTCGTCCGCGACGAGGCGTTCCTGAAGGGCGACCTCTCGACGGGCTTCATCGGCCACCGCGGCATCGTCGAGCGCCTCGAGAAGGAGGCGAAGGACCTCGAGTCCGCCGAGCGCCGGCGCGCGGCCGCGATCGCCGCGGCGCTCGAGCGCCTCCCCGGCGGCGGCATCCGCGGCTACCACCACCGCCAGGGCGCCTCGGCGCGCGCTCCCGCCGCGACCGAACCCGCGGTCTCCCCCTGGGCCCTCGCCGCGCGGAGGGGACTCTGATGCACGTCACGCTCACGGTCGACGGAAAGACGTTCGACCTCTACGTCGCCAAGACCGCGGACGTCGTGAAGGTCGAGGTGGACGGCGAGATCTTCGAGGTCAGGACCGAGCCCTTCCAGGGCGGCGTCAAGGCCACCGTCGGCGGTCAGACCTTCGTGATCGGAGCCGACGGCGACCGCATCGCGGTCGACGGCCGCGCGGCCGAGGTGCGCGTCGAGGACTTCCGCCCCGGCGGCGTCCCCGGCAACCACGCAGCGGGCGCGGGCGGCAAGCGCGGCGGCCGCGTGAAGCCGCCGATGCCGGGGAAGATCGTCGCGATCAAGGTCGCGGCGGGCGACGCGATCAAGGCCGGCCAGGTCGTCGCGGTCCTCGAGGCGATGAAGATGCAGAACGAGATCCCTTCTCCCGTCGAGGGCGTCGTGAAGGAGATCCACGTCAAGCTCGGCCAGAGCGTCGAGTCCAAGGACATCATCGCCACGATCGAGTGAGGCGCGAGTCGCCGTCGCCGATGCAAATCGAAAACGCCAAGTAGCACACTCGCCGACTCCCCGGGTGGCAGGTGGGATGCTATGGGGATCCTGACGTTGGAGTCGCTCGCGGGCGCGATCGCGGAGCGGCTGCGCATACCTCGCGAGTCGGCGGCAAGCCAGGCGGAGCAGGTGCTCGACCTCTTCGGATTCGAGTCGCAGGTGATCGACAACCTCCTCGAGCCGGAGGAGCGCCAGATGTTCTATCTCCTCCAGGCCCACGGCCTGCTCACCACGAGGAGCGAGGAGACGCTGCTCTGGAACGGTCAGGAGTGGCGCACCCACTACTGGCTCCTGCGCGCGGACCGCATCGAGGCCGCCTCCGGGGCGTTCGTCGACGACGAGGCCGCCTACGAGGAGGCCGAGGTGGACGCGGTGTACACCGCGCTCCCGGACGGCGCCTGGAAGCGGTGAGACCGCGCGCCGCCCTCCGGTTAAGGTTATGTAACGGCCCCCCTCTGGGCGCCTCATGACCGGCGCCCGCGACGGCTACGCCTTCGACCTCTCGGAGGAGCAGGAGCTGATCGTCAAGACCGTCCGCGAGTTCTGCGAGCGCGAAGTCGGCCCCACCGCGAAGCGTCGCGACGAGACGGCCGAGTTTCCGCACGACATCCTGAAGAAGATGGCCGGCCTCGGCCTTCTGGGCCCGGTCACGCCCGTCGAATACGGCGGCGCGGGCCTCGACGCGCGCACCTACGCGCTCATCATGGAGGAGCTCTCGCGCTGGGACGCGGCGGTCGGCGTCACCTACGGCGTGCACACCTCCGTCGCGGTCCACCCGGTCGTGGACGCGGGGTCGCCCGAGCAGATGTCGCGGTTCCTCCCGAAGCTCGCCTCGGGCGAGCGCATCGGCGCGTTCGCGCTGAGCGAGCCGGGCGCCGGGTCCGACCCGGGCGGCCTCGCGACGACCGCGGTGCGCGACGGAGACCACTACGTCCTGAACGGCACGAAGACGTGGTGCACGAACGGCCACCACGCGGGCCACGTCATCGTGATGGCGCGCACGGATCCGAAGGCCGGCAACCGCGGCCTGAGCGCGTTCGTGGTGGAGCCTTCGAAGACGCCCGGCTTCAAGCCGACGAGCGTCGAGCACAAGATGGGCATCCGCGCGAGCGTCACGAGCGAGATCGTCCTCGACAACGCCCGCGTGCCCGCCGAGAACCTCCTCGGGAAGGAGGGCGACGGGTTCAAGCTCGCAATGAAGGCGCTCGACGCCTCGCGCATCGGCATCGGCGCGCAGGGCCTCGGCATCGCCCGCGCGTGCCTCGAATCGAGCCTCGCCTATGCGAAGGAGCGCGAGCAATTCGGGAAGCCGATCGGCGCCTTCCAGGCCATCCAGTTCTACATCGCCGACATGGCGACGCAGGTCGACGCGGCCCGCTTTCTCGTGCAGCGCGCGGCGTACCTCAAGGACATGGGCCGACCCTTCACGAAGGAAGCCGCGATGGCGAAGCTCTACGCGACCGAGGTCGCGCAGCGCGCCGCCATCACCGCGGTGCAGATCCACGGCGGCAACGGCTACACGACGGACTATCCCGTCGAGCGCTACATGCGCGACGCGAAGGTCACGACCATCTACGAGGGGACCTCGGAGATTCAGCACATCGTGATCGCGCGCCAGCTCGGGCTGCCGGGCGGGATGTAGGCCTCAGCCGGATCCGATGATCCGCGCGACCCGGGGGTCGCCGGCGTACCGCGCGAGGTCCGGATCGAGCCGCGCTTCGTCCGCGAAGCCCGGGTCCCGCGCGACGGCGCGTTCGAGCCAGATCGCGACGACCACGGCCGGCCGATCCGCGAAGGCCGCGAGGCGCGCGGCGCTGAACTCGGCCACGCCGTCGTCGCCGAGCGCGGCCGCCTCGCCGTAGGCCTCGATCGCGCCGTCCACGTCGCCAAGCTGCTTGAGCGCGAAGGCCTCGTCGAGCGCGAGGCGCGCGCTTTTTGGCGCGAGCCGGCGGCTGCGCTGCGTCCATTCGAGCGCCCGGCCCCATTGGCCCGCGGTCGCCGCGTGCGAGGCTTCCGCAAGGCACGTTTCGGGAGTGAGGCTCGAGGTCGGCACGCGCCCCGAGGGTTCCCGATCGCGCGTGAATCGAGCGTGCAGCGCGACGGCGCCCGCGAAGGCGACGGCGAGGATGGTGAGGCCCGGGAGCAGGAAATCGGGACGCTCCGCGACGACAACGTGGGGCTCGGCCGCGGCGATCTCCGGGCTCCAAGAGATCCAGGGATTCGACAGGGCGGTCGTGAGGGCGGCGTGACTTCTGACGACCACTCGTCCTTCGGCCTCGATGACGAGCCAGACGTCGCGCCCGGCTGTGAGCGCCCGACCGACGCGCTCATATTCTCTCCCTGTCGTGAACACGACGACATCGCCTTCCGATTCGACGATGACCCTCGGGCCATAGACCTTCATGCGCCAGAGGGAAGTGCCGTTGAGAACGCCCCCTTTGATCAGGGAGTGGGGCTCGTCGATGGTCATGCCGAAGGCAGGCGCGTTGTCGGGAATGGATTCCCTCGTGCCGTTTGAACCCAGGTGACCGCGTTCGCGCCTTTCCAAGGATGGAGATTCATGCTTGATCGAGGCCATGGTTCGCGAGGCCGGAATGATGCCGAGCAGGCCGGGCTTGTGACCCTGCGCCTGAACCATCCCGGGTCCGAAGGAGAAATTCTCTTGGAACTGCCGGACACTCGCATCGACGCCGTGCGCCTCGAGGAAAGGGCGTTCATAGACGGTGACGCGGATCGCGTCGAAATGGACATCCAGGATTCGGCCTTCGGATCCGTCCGTGAAAAGTAAGGACGCAAGCCACAATCCATCGATTTCAACGGGGCCGCTGAGGGACTGTCGGTCCTCGGCCAACGAACTCCCCTCGTGTGCGACAGCCGCCGTTACCGACGTCGCCGAGAGGAACATTGCGAGAAGGACCGTCATCGACTCCCGCCTCGCCACCATCACGGAAGGGAGCGCGGGCGACGCCTTGACAATTCTGGAGAGAACATGTGAATTTCCAAAGGGTCCCAACATTGGGCAGGATGGCGTCACAACACCGCATGAGGTCGGCCGTGGGGAACGGCGCCCAAGGTACGGCGCCGCAGGCCCAAGGCTACGCGTCGACGCGGAGCCCTCAAGACCGACATTTTTCCTCAAGACATTCGCCTGATGGTTTCGTGAGTCCCTGTGAAAGACTCTTGGAGCCGGAGCGCGCAGGTCGGCACGCCCGGACTCCGCGAGTTGACGCCGCGGCGGGCGATAAACGCCGCGACAAGCGGGATTGCTCCCGCAGCCTTTCATCTCATTGGAGATTCCATGTAAATCCGGCCCGTCTTTTCGAAACCCTCCTCGGGGGGCGTCGGGGCGCGGTTTCTCCTGTCCGGCCCACCCCGACCCCCCGAGGCGGTCGGTCCGCCGCGGCAGACGGGCCCGTCCATGGGCTTCGCGAGGGATGGCCCTTTTGGAGAAGCATTGTGAATTCGCCGGGCACGAGGGGCCTCGCCGTCAGTCGCGACGGAACCGATCCGCGAGCCGCGGGTCGCGCGCGAGCGGCGCGAGGTCCGGGTCGGCGAGGACGTCGATCGAGAGCCCCGGATCGGCTTCGAGGGCGCGCGCGAGCCACGTGACGATCTCGTCGCGAGGCCGTCCGAGCCGCGCCGCGCACCGCGCGGCGCCGAAATCCGCGAAACCGTCGGTGCCCATCGCGGCGGCTTCCGCATAGGTCTCGAACGCGGCGTCGAGGCGATCCAGCTGCTCGAGCGCGAAGGCTTCGTCGTGCGCGAGTCGCGCGCTCGCGGGCGCGAGGCGGCGCGCCCGACGCGTCCACGCGAGGGCCGCGGACCAGTCCTCGGCTTCGACGGCGCGCGCGTGCTCCGCGAGGCAATCCTCGGGCGTCATGCGCGCGGCGTCGGCGCGCGCGGAGCGGACCCGCCGGCCGCGCAGCGCGCGGACGGCGAGCGCCCCGACGGCCCCGAGGGCGAGGACGCCGAGGCCCGGAAGCAGGAGGTCGCCTGCCGGCGGGACGATCGGCCCCGTCTGCCCCGTGGCGACGACCCCCGTCGGATACACGGCGCGTCGGAGATCGCCCGCGAAGGTCAGCGTGGCCGCGCTCGGCGGCGCCGGCTCGACGCGGCCCTCGAAGTCGCCTTCGAGGCGCACGCGCCCCGGACGCTCGAGCGGGTGGAGGCCATCGGCCTGGAGCTGGCCGTGCGCGGCGAGGAAATCGACGGCGTCCGACCAGCGGACGTGGGAGGGGCCGAGCGCGAGCGCGAGGTCGGCGCCACGGCCGATCGAGGCTTCGGCCGCGACCTCGGCCACGAGCCAGACGTCGCGCCCGGTGGCGGCGCGGGGGAGCATGGGGTCCGGGAATCGGCCCGTGGCGAATTCCTCCCGCCCCTCGGGCGTCTCCACGATCAGGGTGGGGCCGTAGAGCTTGAGCGCGAAGCGGGGGCCGATGGAGGCCTCGAAATCGTTCGCGAGCAGGTGCGGCGTGCTGACGGTGTGCGAGAAGATCCGGGTCCGCTCGTCGGCGGGTTGTCCGACGACCGCGGCGCCGAAGGTGGTGCGGTCCTTCGCTTCGAAGCGGAGCGCGTCGCCCGTGAGGGTCCCCCGGGTGCCGTCCTTCGGAAGGATCGCGAGATAACCCTCTCGCGCGCCGACGAGGGTCACATGGGCGACCTCGAAGGCCAACGTCCGCTTCTCGGGCGTCGTGCTCGTCCCGGCTCCGGCATCGACGTAGGTGGCTTCGTAGACGGAGACCGAAAGGGTGGCGCGCGCGGCCTGGAGGAGGAGCGCCTGCGGCTCGGGACGGCCATACGCCGCGAGGAGGGGCCCCCCGAGCGTCGCGGGCCCCTCGAACGTCGCGGGGCCGGCGATGCCGAACTCCCCGGTCGTGGCGGTGGCCGCCACGGACGGAGCGCTGAGGAGGACCAGGGCTGCGATCGCTCGGAGAAGCTCGCTGGGTCGTGCCAACGAGCCTCCAATGGCCTCCACCCCCCAAGAGCCTGATGGAGGGACCATGTGACAAACAACGGCGGTCATGATGAGCTGTAAGCGCGATGAGGGTGCGATGCTTCGAATTTCGAGCTGGCTCGCGTGCGCCCTGACCATCGCCCTCGTCGTCCCGTTGAACGCCACGGCCGATCCGAACGACGTTCCCGATTGGGTCCGTTCGTTCGCGGTCGGTGAGGCGGGCACGGTCGCGCTCGTGTGGGATCCCGTGGTGGGCGCCGAGGCTTACCGCGTCTACGGTGTTTCTTCGAGCGGCGCCCGGACGCTCATCGAGGAGACGCCCGCCAACCTGCATGTGACGAACCACGTCTATGCCGGTTACGCGGTCTCCGCCGTGATCGACGGGGCGGAAGGCGATGCGGTGGCCGCGACGAACTGCATCCACGTCGAGCTGAGGCTCGGCGAGATTCCCCCGTTCCTGCTTGCGGTCGAGTGTGTGCCCCCGCCGTGAGACCTCGCTGACCCGCCGGGAAACGGGGGATGTTCGTCCCTTTGGCCAGGTTTCATGCGGTGAACCGCGCATCCGAGGCTGGATCCACGGATCCCCTCCGTGGAGCCCGGGGCGCTGGTTTCTCCTGTCCGGCCCACCCCGGGTTCCAGGGCGGCGCGCGCCCGCAGGGCCTCCGTGGCGCGCCAAGTTTTCGAGGATGCGTGGGGATCCTGCGGCGCGGCTTTCCCGGTCTCGCGAGCCTCGTGGCGTGGTTCCTCGTGGACGCCGCGCCGTCTTCGGGCGGAACGCGGAGGGGACGCCGCAGGCGGCGCCCTCCTCGCCCTGATCCTGGAATCGCCGGGCATCGCCGTCAGCGAGCTCGCGCGGCTTCTCCTTGGGGGTTGGGGCTCCCTCGACCATCATCTCGCGGTCCTCGAGGGCGAGGGACACGTGATCCCTGTCCGAGGGGCGGCGCGAGGAGCTCCACCCGGTCGTGAAGGACGCGGGGTCCCCCGCAAAGGCCCCCGTCCGCCCCAGCCGCTGCGTCGCGCCCGGCGCGCGATCGCGCTGCACGTCGCCGCCCATCCGGGCCCCGGGGTCGCGACGCTCGTCGCGGATCTCGGCCTGCCCCTGCGCGTGGCCTACAACCCTCCCGAGCGGCTCGTCGAGGACGTCGACGGCTCGGCTCGCCGAACGCCTCGCGGACGAAGCGGTCGCGAGAACCGGGGCGGGAAAAGTTGACGTCGCGTTGGAGGAATGATGTAAAATAACAAGGCGAATGCACGCCTTGCAACTTAATTCTCCACAATCGTCAAGAGCATGCACCGGGTACCGGGCGACCATCCGCTGCCCCGCGGCCGTGGTCCCATGCTTCCCCTCGACATCCTGCCGGGAACCCTTGTCGCCGCGCCCTTCCTGGGCGCCCTCGCTCGAGCGGTCCGCCCCGCGGCGCCCTCCGAGGCCGCGCTCCGGATCCTCGCGTGCGTGCGCCGCAAGCCGGGACTGGGCCTGAGCGAATTGCAGCGGGAATCCGGCGTGGGATGGGCGAGCCTCTACCTCCACCTGGAAACGCTCCGCGCGGCGCGGCTCGTGCGCTCAGTGAACGTCGGGCGCCGCCGATACGTGTACGACGCGGCGGCCGGCGTGCCGCCGAGGCACGAGGTCGCCTTCCCCCGCCACGGCACGGGGGCGCGCGTCGCTCGCGCCATCGCGGATACGCCCGGCATCTCCGTGCGCGCGCTGACGGAGCAGCTCGCGCTCTCGCAACGGGTCGTCTATTACCACGTGTCGCGCCTCGACGAGGGTCGTTACCTGAAAGCGCGACGGTGGCGCGGTCGGGGCCTTTTTCCGAGCGAGCGTTTTCTCGACGCCCTCGCGCGCGAGTCCGCCCGCCCCTGATCACGCCCGTCGCCGGATCGCCCACGCCGCGGCGCCCGCGAGGCCGAGGATCGCGAGCGCGCCCGGGCCGGGGATGCCCTTCGGCTTCTGCGCGGAAGCGCCCGAGGCGTCCGTCGTGCCCGCGCCCGTCGGGGGGACCTTGCCGCCCGCGGGAGGCTCGACGATGAGATCGATCTCCCGCGCTTCGGTTTCGAGGCCGTCGTAGGTCGCCCACACCTTGACGCGGTACACGCCGGGTTCGGTCGGCGTCCAGTAGGCGTCGAGCGGGCGCGACGTGCCCGGAAGCACGGCGAGCCCGTCGCCCGCGAGGAGCGCCACGCGCGCGCCGTCGCGGCTGACCTCACCCACGAGGCGCGCGGCGTCGATCGCGCGCGTCGAATCGCTCGCGAACACGCCCGTGACCTTGACGAGCGAGCCCGCCCGCGGCCGCGCGTCGGCGGAGAGCCCCGCCAGCTGTCCCGATTTGCCTTCCGATCGGGAGAGGGTCCCGGCGGGGTGGATCTCGAAGGCCAGCCCTTCGCGGGGGCGGGGCTCGCCGTCCGCGACGAGGGCCGCGGTCGCCTCGTGGGCGCCGACGGCGAGGCCGCGCGAGGTCTTGAGCGCGATGGCCGATCGGACGCCGGGCGCGATCTCGAGGCCCTTGAGGGTCTCCTCGTGGACCTTGCGTCCCTCGGCGTCCTCGATCGCGACGGCGAACGAGGGCGCGGCCCGGACGTTGCCGGTGTTGACGACGTCGAACACGAAGGTCACGGGCTGGCCGGCCTCCGCGTCGAGAACGCGGGCGCGCTCGAACGCGAGGCGGCGGACCTGGTCGCCGGACACCGAGAGCTTGACCGCGGGCGCGAAGGCCATGTTGACGCTCGCGACGCTGCCCGTCTCCGTCGGCGCGCCGTGCCCCGAGATGTCGATGCGGACGGCGCCCTCGTAGGGGCCGTTCGCGGCGTCCTCGGGGACCGTTACCATGACGCGGAGCGTGCGCGACGTGGCGGGCGCCATCGAGAAGGGCTCCGCGGGGTCGGTCCGGATCCACGACGCGATCGCGCCCGCGCCGGACGGCGTGATCGTCACCGCGTGATCGTGCGAGTTCTGGAGGCGCATCGTCGCCTCGTAGTATCCGCCGCGCAAGAGCGCGTTCGGGACGCGCAGCTCGGCGGGCGAGATCGCGAAACCGCCGCCGCCGGCCGTGTCCTGGGCGGACGCGAACGGGGCCACGAGGGGCGCCGCAACGAGGGCCGCGAGAAGCGCGGCGATGAGGGCCTTCATCGGGCGACCACCACCCCGAGCGTGATGCTGCCGGTGTAATCGGCGGCCGGGATGTACTGTTCGTCGCCCGTCGGAACGTCGATCGCGAAATAGATTGGCTTCGCGGCCCCGCCGACCGGGATGAGGAAGGACGTGTCCACGAACGGGCCCTTGGGAAGGCCGCGCTCGCCCGAGAGGCTCGCGATCGGCGCGTAGCGGATGCGCTCCGATGCGATCTTCGCGTCGAAGCCGACGGCGGTGAGATCCGTGCCCGAGATCTGGAGGTGGAGCGGGACGTTGCCCGTGTTGCGGATCGCGAGCGAGGCTGGGTTGCCGCGCGTCGACGAGCCGGGCGCGAGCGGACCGCTCGCGAAGACCACGCTCTTGCCGTCGATCGCGTAGGCGACGATCTCGGTCACGAGGAACGAGCCCGACTTTTTGCTCTTCGCGCCGTGCACGTCCACGACTTCCACGTCGTAGTTGTAGAGACCCGCCTCGGGCTTCTCCGGCAGCTCCACCTCCGTCTCGAACCGGAGCGTCCGACCGGACTTGTCCTTGCCGTCCTTCTCGACCTCCGAGGCGACGGTCGCGCCGCTCGGGGCCTTGACGACGAAGCTCGCGGACGCGAAGTCCTTCCAGCCGTTGTCGTCCTGGGCCCGCGCCCAGACCTCGATCTTGCGGGCCTCGCCCGGCGAGGGGTCGACCTGGTCGCCCTCGTCGTCGTCATCGTCGTCGAGATCGCCCAATCCGACCTCGAGGAGGCGGGGCGCGACGTTCTGGACGCCTGCGCGCGCGTCGATGTTCTCCGCGCCCGCGATGTGCGGAACGACGGCGAGGCCGAGGAGAACGCAGAGGATCAGGGGGAGACGGCTCACGCGTCCACCCCCTTCGCGACGATCGTGATGGGGCCCGAATAGTCGCCGGCGGGGATGTACTGCGCCGTGCCGCGAGGCGTGTCGAGCCAGAGGCGGAGCGTCGTCGACGCGCCGGGTTGGATCGCGAGCGAGCCGAGCGCGGGCGCCGATCCGTCGGCGGCCGGGGCCCTCGTCGAGACCTTGACGCGCTCGGCCGGGATCGAGGCGCCGGTGGCGGAGGAGACGAGGTCGCCGACCTCGACGCGGATCTCGACGGGGAGCACGCCCACGTTCGAGACCTGCACCTCGACCACCGCCGAGCGCTCGCCCGGGTTCACGGAGCCGAAGCCCACGGAGGAGCGCGAGACCTGGATCGAGACGGGTCCGAGGCCCGAGAAGAGCGCGTGGCCCGAGGAGGAGCCGAGGTTCGCATCGAGCGTGACCTCGACTTCGCCGTCGGACGGCTGGATGAGCGCGGTGAGGAGGCCCGTCGCGGCGAGGAAGGCCACCACGGCCGCTGCGATGAGAGGGGTACGTCCGGCCACCATGGGATCGCACGGGTTCGGATCGTCCCCGACAAGGACCCTCCCAAAGGCGCCCTGGTGACCTGGCGACCAGGTGACGAGGGGAAAAGGGGACTTGGGAACCTCAAGCGGGCTCGGCCGAGACGAAGCCCCGGCTCCCCCGGACGGCCGCGAGGGCCGCCTCCCGGAGCTTCGGGACGAGGGCGGCCGGGATCGTGCCGGAGACGCCCACGTGGATGTCCCATCGGTCGGTCCCGAGGCGCGCGGGGGCGGCCTCCCCGGGGACGGCCCGGACGTGCACGTGGGTGGCGAAATCGAGGAAGGCGGCGCGATTCGCGGGGTCGAGGTCGAGGGCGCGCATCATGGCGATGCCCGCCTCTCCCACCGCCGCGTCGGCGTCGAAGCTCTTGCCGCGCCACGGCTTGTCCGTGCGGGCCTTGACGACGAAATGCTGCGGGTGGGGCGTGAGGCACGCGGGGCACGGAGCCATCGATCCCGCATGCGCGACCCCGCCCAAAGGCTTCCGGTCGTCAGCGTCGGCGACGCGTCGTCCGCTCCGCCGCGCGCGACTGCGCCACGCGGGCCTCGCCGCCCTTGTGGCCGCCCTTGCGTCCGATCTTGGACATGTGCTCGGGACCGTACTTGTCGACCACGGCGGCGCCGCCCTTGTGGCCGAGCTTGCGGTACCCTTCGGGACCCAGCTCGCGCTTGCGGACCTGTCCGCCCTTCTCGCCGCCCTTCTTGCCGATCTTCTGGTAGAAGCCGGCGCCATACTTGCGCTTCACGGCCTGCCCGCCCTTCCGGCCGGCCTCGCTGAGGGTCATCGGGCGCTTTGACTTGCGTCGCTCCGCCATGCGGAGGTGCGTGGGACGCGGGCGTGAAAATCGCTTGCGCCTACCCCGTCCCGGCCGTCAAGGATAACAGCCTGAGCGAAGGGCGGCACCGCATCGCGTGCTTGATAAGCCGGGGCGGCCTCTCGCTCCCGGGTACGGATGCTCCAGGCCGATTGCGGAAACTGCCTGCACTGGATGGGACGATGCACGCAGCATCGGATCCTTCCTCCGGGCAAGCTCACGTGCGATTTCTACCAGATCAACGGCCAGTTCAAGCGCGCCATCATCTCGACCATGCTGCAGGACGAGAAGTTCGTGCTTCCCGTCAAGCTCGCGGGCTCGAAGCGCCGATCTTAGGAGAAACCATTATCCCCGCCCGGGCCGAAGCCGCCCCGGGTCAGCATGAGAAGGAGCACGGGGACGACAGGTTCAGCGGTGGCGCGGTCGATCCTCATCCGGGCTCCCCCCGACGAGGTCTACGACGCCTTCCGCAACGAGGAGCGCCTGCGGATCTGGTACTTTGACGACGCGCGGGTCGATTTCCGCGTGGGCGGCCAGCTCGCCTTCAACGGGCCCGAGGGCTCCGTGACGGCCACCTACCGCGAGATCACGCCCACGCAGATCGTGACCGACTACAATCCGCCCTGGTGGGGCCGGGTCACGTGGTCGATCTCGACGGAGCGCAACGGCACGCGTGTCGCGTTGCGCCACGAGGGCTTCGAGGGTAAGGAGGAATGGATGGATCGCTTCGCCTGGGGTTGGGAGGCCTTCCTGAAGAGCCTGAAGGCGCACCTCGAGGGGCGGCCCGTCAAGTGACGCCTCCGGCACCTTCTTGACGCCTCGCCGCCTCGGAACGTTCGTGACCCTCCCGGACGACGCCACGCTCGCGGCCCTCGGCCGCCGCGTCGACTTCCGCGAGTGCGGCCCTTGCGGGGGCGCGTGCTGCAGGATGCCGTGGACGGTCTTCGTGACGCCGCGCGACGTCGAGCGGCTCGAGCGCGCGACCGGCCGAGCGCGCGCGTCGTTCGCGCGCCTCGCGCCGCTTCCCGCGTGGGAGCGCGAGGCCTTCGGCGAGGGAAATCTTCTCTTCACGCGGGTCGCCCTCGCGGACGGTCGCGTTCCGCAGCTCCTCAAGCGCGAGGACGGGGCGTGCGTCTTCCTCGACGCCGCGGGCGGCTGCGGCGTCCACGCGTCGAAACCCCTCATGTGCCGCCTCTTCCCCTTCTATTACGAAATGGCCGGAGACGACGGCGCCTTCGACCCTCGGGAGCGACCGTCACCCGCCGGCACGCGCGGACAGGTCCTCGGGCGACCCCTCAGGCTCCTCGTCGACCGGGGGCACGAGGGGCGCTGCCCGATCGCGACGGACCGCATCGCCGAGGTGGAGCGCGAGGCGGGCGACGCGGCCCTCGCGCTCGCGCAGGCGTTCGAGGAGGACCTGACCCGATTCGCCGGGGAGAAGGAGGCGTACGCCGCTCAGTGGAAGCGGCCGGGAAGGGGCTCGTCCGACATCGGCAGCTCGTAAAGGTACGTCGAGCCGCATTTCGGACAGCGTGTCGTGGCCCGCTCCTGCTGCTCGCTCAAGAGCGGCGCGCGCCACGCGCAATCGCTGCAACGGATCTCCCATACGGATGTGTCCACCACGCGCGACCCCGTCCCCGTGTTCGGCCTTCGGATGCAAGACACTTTCGTCCCGCGAAACGTTAAGTCGCTTGCCGCCCGATGCGCCACAATCCCATGCCGACGCCGACGCACCGTTCCCGTCGCGAAGCGATCGACCTCGCGAACGGCTGGCTCCAGATGGTGTCCACGCACCGCCGGCCCCCGCGCGACGAGATCCATCCCGACCGCCGCGGGCGATTCGAGCTCGTCCTCTTCGACATGGACGGGACGCTCGTGGACAAGCTGTCGAGCTGGGAGATGATCCATCATGCGCTCGGCGTTTCGAACGCCGCGAACTGGGAGCGTTACTCGCGCGGCGAGATCGACGACCATGAATTCATGCGCTCCGACATCGAACTCTGGAAGCTCGGCGGGCGCGAGATCCACGTCGAGGAGATCGAGTCGATCCTCGCGACGGCCGAGCTCATGCCCGGCGCGAAGGAATGCATGGACGCGCTCCACGCCCGCGGCATCGCGACGGGCATCATGAGCGGCGGGCTCGACGTCCTCGCGCACCGGGTCGCGGTCGACCTCGGCATGGACATGTACGTCGCGAACGGCCTCGCGCTCGACGACGCCGGACGCGTCGCGGGCAAGGGCATCTGCTTCGTCGAGATCCGCGACAAGGGCCGCCCGACGCGCGAGGTCCTCTCGAAGCTGGGCGTTCCGAAGGAACGCGTCGCGGCGGTCGGAAACAGCGTGTGGGACGCGCCGATGTTCGCCGAGGCCTCGTTCTCCGTCGCGGTGAACCCCGCGGACTACGGCGTGCGCAAGGCCGCGACGCGCGTCGTGGAGGGAAAGGACCTGCGCGAGGTGCTTGCGCATCTCCTCGAGGCGGATCGGGCCTAGCGCTTCGCGGAGACCACCGTCATCGGAAGCGTCTGCACCCACGCGGCGCGCGCGAAGCGCGCCTCCGTGGGGTCCGCAAGGAGCGCGTCGAGCGCCGCCGAGCGCTTCGCGACATAGCGCGCGATGCGCTCCTCGGGCATCCCGCCCGTCGAAAGCCGGCGCTCGAGCGAGGGGCCGATCTCCGCGCGCTCGTTGCGCACCGCCTCCACGCGATCCGCGAGGGGACGCGATCGGTCGGCCGGCGAGAACACGGCGAGGTGGCCTCCGACGCGCACGTCGTCGAGGGCCGCATCGAGGGCGAGCGCCGGAACGTCGCCGCCGAGGTGGTGACGGGCGCCGTGCGCCGCGTCGAACCCGCGCACCCACGCGGCGGCGGCCTCGCGCGCGAGGACCTCGTGCTCCCGGTCCGCGGGATCCGAGAAGGAGCCCACCCCGGACCACTCGATCGCGAGGAAGCGTCCACCCGGCTTGAGCGCCTCGCGCGCGGCGCGGACGACGGCGGCAGGGTCGGGCACGACGCAGAGGAGGGTGAGGCACACGACGGCGTCGAAGCGCCCCGGCTTCACCGGCAAGCGCGTCGCGTCCCCCTGCACATGGTCCATCCAGCGGTGGCCCTCGTCCGCGACCGCGCGCGCGGCCCAGGCGAGCGCCCCCGCGTCGAGATCGAGACCCGTCACGCGGAGCGGAATCGAACGCGCGAGGGCCCGGGCGAGGAAGCCGCCGCCCGTGCCGAGGTCGAGCACGCGGTCTCCCGGGGAGAGGCCAGCGCGCGCAGGGAGCGAGGCGAGGAACGCGGGATCGAGATAGGCGCGTCGGCGCGCCTCCAGCCGTTCCGCGTCGCCCCGATACCGCTCTGTCGTCGCCGCCACGCTGCTGGGGAAGGCGCCGACCGTCCTTAACATGACGGCGCCTCGGCCGATCCTTGGAGAAACCAACATGTATCCCGTCCGCCCAGTGCAAGGCCGTGACCGTCGTCACCGACGGGGGATTGCGGGGTCTCCACGACACGCTGGAGTCGGCCTACCTTGCGCTCCTCGCCCAGGGCTCCGCCCGCCACTTCGAGCGGCGACGGGACGGCTACACGCTCGTCGGCTTCGCGGGCCTCGCGAGCCCGTCGATGAACCGCGTCGCGTCCATCGACGTCCCGCCGGCGCGGATCGGGGAGATGGTCGAGGACGCGCACGACCTCTTCCGCGAGCGCGGCCTGCCGTGGTGCGTGCACGTCACGCCGTTCACGAGGCCCTCCGACCTCGAAAGCCGCCTCGGCCGTTTCCGGCTCCTCTCGGAGCTGAGCGTGATGGTGCACGACCCCGCGATGCAGCCTCGCGCGCGGCCGCGGGCGGCGCCCGGCGACCTCCGCGTGCGCGAGTTGGAGGCGCGCGAGCTGCCGCTCTTCCTCAACGTGACGCTCGAAACGTTCGGGATGTCGCGCGGTTTCTTCCCGGGGCTTCTCGACATCACCGCGGGCTGGGTCGAGTCGGGCGGCCGCGCCTACGTGGCGGAGCTCGACGGCGAAGTCGTGGGGTGCGGCCTGCTCTCGCGATCCGAAGACGTGGGCGGCGTCTACAACATGGGCACGAAACCCTCCGCCCGTCGTCGCGGCGTCGCGACCGCCATCCTGCGTCGCATCATCCGGGACCAAGAGGAGTCCGGGGGCGGCCTGCTGACGCTCCAGGTGACCCGCGACGCCTACGCGGAGGCGCTCTACCGCTCGCTCGGTTTCGAGCGGGCCTATTCGTGGAGGCTGCTCGCGCCCCGGACCTATCACTGAACGAGATGCGAGAGCGCCGCGAAACCCTCGCCAGGATAATAGCGGACACGGCGGCCGTCGCGGACCTTCGCGACCACCTTCATGCGTTCGAGGCGGGCGAGGTGCCAGTGGGCGAGGCTCGTGGAGATGGCGAGCCGCTCCGCGAGGCCGCGCTGGTCGACGCCCGGTTCGCGCGCGATGACCTGCGCCATGGTCCGGGTGGTCGCGTGGTCGAGGATGGCGGCGGCCGCCTCGTCGACGCGCTGGCCCGCCGCGTGATAAACGCGGACGCGACCGGCGCGCTTCGAGACGACGAGGCCTTCGCGCTCGAGGACGTCGAGGTGGTATTGGACCGCGGTGCGGCCGACCTCGGAGCCCGTGACGAGATCGTGGAGCGAGAGGCCGGGCCGGGCCTTCACGCGCGCATAGAGCGCGTCGCGGGCCGCGTGGCCGAGGACGTCCTCCTTGCCGAGGCGCGTGAACGCGAGGAGCGCGATGAGGCGCCGGAGGCCGGAGGCCCCTGAACCCTTCGCGGCGGCCGCGGCTCCGGCGACCGCGACGATCGCGAGGCCCGCGAGGGCCGCGGCCTCGCCGACGGCGGCTCCGGGCGCTTCGCGCACCGGAACGCCCGCAACGGGCGTCGAGGCGGCTTCGAGGTCGCGCGCCTCCTCCGCGGGGACGATCCCGAGGAGACGACCGACGTCGCGCGCGAGCCCGGCGACGGCGTCGAGGGCGCGGATGATCGGATGGGTCGCCGCGCCGGGCGCCTCGCGCACGGCCTCGACGACGATCGCGGCGTCGGGGGGCGCGGCGAGGGGCGCGCGCGCTCGGCGCGGCTCCTCGCGCGCGGGTTCGGGGGACGTTTCGCGCGCGGCGGGGGGATCCTGTTTCGACTCGAAGATCATGAACCGCGGCTCGTTGGGGACGTCGGCGGTCGCGAGGACGTCCTCCGCGCGGGGAACCGTGACGAAGACGGGGAGGTTCTCGGGCGGGGCCGAGAAGCCGAACCACCCGAAGAGCCACCCGAGGTCCAGCCGGTCCTCGACGGCGTCGGTCGCTTCGCCCGGGGAGGCCGCGGAGGCGAGAGGGGCGGCGACGAGCATGGCGGCGAGAACGAGAATTCCGGCGTTCTTCATCGGTGGCGAGCCTCCACTTTCCCTTCTTGAAGCCGCCTGAACCCTCCTTAGGGTTTGTGGTCGCGGCCTTGAATCGCGACAACGCCGGGTTCGAGAATTCAAGGAGCCGTCCAATCTCCCTATATGCGCACCCCCGGCTCGCGGGTCGGTGATCCGCTCCATGCAGCGATCGAAGGTAACCTTGGTGGCCGTGGCCACCGTCCTCGCGGGCTTCGCCGGCTTCGTCTTCGCCGGCACGGCCCTCGGCGCCGAGTGGTTCGAATACGAAGGCCGCGCGACGGCCGGGGCCGGCTACCTCGTCCCGGTGCCCCCGGGAGCCGAAGCGCTCGAGGTCTTCCTCACGCCGACCGGCGACGCCGCGGCGGCGAGGTTCTCCGTGCTCGACCCGACCGACGCGCGCGTCGGCTATTACGAGCTCTCGAACGCCGTCTCGGCGGCGAACATCGTGGAGCCCGTCGCGGGCGCGTACATCGTCTACGTGTACGACGTGAAGGAGGGCTCGCTCTCCTTCCGCCTCCGCTCCGAGGAGGCGCCGGGCACGCTCAAGCTCCAGAAGGCCTTCGTCCACCGCCAGGACCACCGCATCGCGACCGCCGACGAGGGCGGCGCGTTCTCGAAGATCCTGACGGTGAACCTCAAGGCCCAGCCGGTCTTCATGACGATCCTCTACGAGGGCGCCGTCGAGAACCTGGTCGCCGAAGCCGTCACGGCCTCGGGTCCCGCGGTCACGATCCGCGGCGAGTCGGGCACCTCGCACGGCCCCGGCCTCGTCATGGGCGCCTCGGGCGAGCGCACCATCAACCCCGCGAACCTCGCGGCGGGCGCGGTCGACGTCACCGCGTCCGCGGATCGCTTCGACGGCATCCTCTACCTCACGACGCTCTCGGTGAAGCGCGTCGTCATCGAGCCGGTCGCGACGCCCATCGAGGTGAAGCCCGACGTCGTCGTCCTCGAAGGCGTCACGATCGCCCGCGGCACCGCGGTCGCGATCGACGTCCCCGAGGGCGTCTCGACGCTCACGCTCTCGCGCCCGCTCGAAGAAGGTCAGGGCAGCGGAAAGCACGGCCAGGCCTACCCCTGGGGACCCTCGGGTTACAAGCACCGCTTCAACGGCGCGAGCTTCGTCGTGTACGGGCCCCTCGACGAGTTCATCGCCGCGGGCGACCTCGCCGAGAAGGACGCGGTCGCCGAGATCGCGGTCGAGCGCTCGGGCGAATACGTCGTCTACGTTGCCGAGCACGCGACGGACGTCCTCGCGACGCTCGACGGCGGCGCGATGCCCATCCTCGCCTGGCGCAACCTGAGCCTCGTGGAGAGCGTCAACCGCACCGCGCGTCTGCAGTCCCCGCTCGGCGTGCACGAGAAGTACGATTTCAAGATGCCCACGCCGCCGCTCGCGATCCGCATGACGCTCACGAATCCCGGCACGACCACCGGCCTCTCGGCCCGCTTCGCGAGCGAAGCCGGTGAAGCCGCCTGGCAGGACTCGGGCTTCCAGGTCTGGGGCGAGGACGGCTACAGCCACACCCGGGTCAACCCCGAGGCCATGATCGCCGGCGCCTGGACGCTCACGATCGACGGCCTCGTCGCGCTCGGGGAGGTCTCGATCCACTCCCTGACGTACGACCGCGCGATCCTCGAGGAAGTCGCCGACGACGTCGACGACGCCGGCCACGAGCACTGAGCGATCGCCAGGGCCCGGCGCGCCGCCGGGCCCGACCCCTTTTCTCCTCTCCTTTATCGTCCATCCCGGCCCTCGTCGCCGCGTGCCCTTCCACCTCGCGTTCGACGACACCGACGCGCGCGACGGGATGTGCAGCACGTTCCTCGTGAACCGCGTCCTCGAAGCCTTCCCCGAATGCGATCCCGTCGGCCTTCCGCGCCTCGTGCGCCTGAACCCGAACGTTCCGTGGAAGACGCGCGGCAACGCCGCGCTCGCGCTCGCACTCGGCCGCGGCGCGGGCGACCCGATCGCGGTCGCGGCCTCGCTTCCCGCCGGCAGGCGACATGCCTACGCGCGCGCCGCCCCCGACGACCCCGTGGATCCCGACGAGGCGTTCGAGCGGCTCGGCGCGGTCCTCGCCGAATGGGCCCGGACCGACGCCGAGGGCACGGAGCCGGGCTGGGTCGTCTCGCGCGCGCGGCCGCCGCGCGCGTTCTACGAGCGCGCCGTCACGGACATCGTGCCGCTCGGCGACGCGCGCGCGGCGCTCGAAGCCGCCGGGGCCCGGTACTCGGGACTCAAGGGAGGACGCGGACTCATCGGCGCCGCGGCGGCCCTTGCCTGGACGCCGCTCGACCGCACCTTCGAGGCCATCGCGTACCGCGCGAAGCCGCGCTGGGGATCGCCCCGCGACGTGTCGGAGGCCTCCGTCGCCGCGATCGGACGCGCCTTCCCGAGCACGTTCGATTCCTACGACGACGTGAACGACGAGGTGGTGTGCGTGCCCTCGTCGCCGTGTCCCGTCCTCGCGGGCTTGAGGGGCGACGATCCCGACGCGCTCCCCCGCGCGCTCGCGACGCTCGTGGGCGAATCTTTCGCCGAGTGGACGCTCTTCGAGACCAACCAGGCGACCGACGAGCACCTCGTCGACCTCCGACCGTCCGAAGCCCGCGCGCTCGCGAGCGCGCGGATGCCGGGACGAGTCCTCGGCGAGCCGTGGCGCGCCGGCGGCCACGCCTTTGTGGCCTTCGGCGACGAGGGGGCCCGGGTCACGCTCGCCGCCTACGCGCCGACGCGCGCGCTCCGCGACATCGTCATGGCGCTCCGGCCGGGGGACGCGCTTATCGCCTGCGGAGGACTCCATGCGGCGCCCGACAACGGGCTCACGCTCGGCCTCGAGAAGCTGCGCATCGACGCGCTCGCCCCGCGGCGCGTCAAGGTCGCGAACCCGCGGTGCAGCGCCTGCGACCGCAGCATGCACAGCGCCGGGCGCGGGGCGGGCCACCGGTGCAAGGGATGCGGGGCCAAGGCGGGCGAGGAGGCGGCGACGTGGTCGGACGAGCCCCGCCGGGTCCCGCTCGGGTGGCACGAGGCGCCCGCCAGGGCGCGACGCCACCTCGCGATGCCGCTCAGGCGCCTGGGGAGGTCGCCGCAACCCCTTTCAGCAGAACCCGCCATGCAGGCCCGATGAAGGTCCTCGGGATCGAAGGAACCGCCCACACGTTCGGCGTGGGCATCGTCGAGGAGACGCGGGAGGACGGCCGGGATCCGAAGATCCTCGCCTCCGCGCTCGACATGTTCCGCCCCGAGTCGGGGGGCATCCACCCACGCGAGGCGGCAAACCACCACGCGGACGTCGCGGGCGCCATCCTCGAGAAGGCCCTTGCGACCGCGGGGCTTGCGGCGCGCGACATCGACCTTGTCGCCTTCAGCCAGGGCCCGGGCCTCGGCCCGTGCCTGCGGACGGCCGCGACCGCCGCGCGCGCGTTCGCGATCGCCGCCGGGAAACCGCTCGTCGGCGTGAACCACTGCGTCGCGCACCTCGAGATCGGCCGCGCGGTCACGCCCGCCGACGACCCCGTGCTGCTCTACGCCTCGGGCGGCAACACGCAGATCATCGCCTACACCGAGGGTCGCTACCGCGTCTTCGGCGAGACGCTCGACGTCGGCGTCGGCAACATGCTCGACAAGTTCGCGCGCGAGGAGGGCATTCCCTTTCCGGGCGGGCCGGAGATCGAGAAGATCGCGAAGGGCGGCTCGAAGCTTCTCGAGCTCCCCTACAGCATCCGCGGAATGGACATGGCCTTCAGCGGCATCCTCACCGCCGCGCGCGCCCACCTCGCGAAGGGCGAATCGATGGCGGACGTATGCTTCTCCATCCAGGAGACGACCTTCGCGATGCTCACCGAGGTCACGGAGCGCGCCCTCGCCCACACCGAGAAGCACGAGGTGGTGCTCGGCGGCGGCGTCGCGTGCAACGAGCGCCTCTTCCAGATGACGCGCGAGATGGCCGAGGCGCGCGGAGCCAAGGCGTACCGACCCGCGAAGGGTCTCCTCATCGACAACGGCGCGATGATCGCGCATCAGGGATACATGCAGCGCGCGCACGCCGCGAAGGATCTCAGCGAGACGATCGTGGACCAGCGCCAGCGGACCGACGACATCGCCGTGAGCTGGCGCGGCCCCGAGCGGAGGGTCTTCCTCGGCGCGGTGGACGGGGCCTACCACGGCGCCGAAGCCGTCGTCGCCGCGACGCGCCTCATCGAGCGCGCGGCGATCACGAAGCGCCGATCGCCGAAGCCATACCGACACGCGCTCCTGGACCGCAGCCTGCGCGCGGCCCGGACCCGCGCGGAGGCGCGCGCGCTCGTGGGCGCGCGTCGCGCGGGCGTGCGCACGCCGCTCGTGTACGACCTGCACGAGGCCGAATCGCTCCTCGTGCTGGAGCGCCTGGAAGGCGAGCAGCTCAAGGAGACGCTCCACCGCGAGCCCGCGCGCGCCGAGGGGCTCCTGCGCGCGCTCGGCGAGGCGTGCGCGAGGCTCCACGCCTCGCATCTCGTCCACGGCGACCTCACGACCTCGAACGTGCTCGTCCAGCCCGACGGCGCGCTCGCGCTCATCGACTTCGGCCTCGCGTCCCCCACGGACGAGGACGAGGCGAAGGGCGTGGACCTCCACGTCCTCATGGAGGGACTCACGGCGACCCACGCCGACATCCCCGACGCCTTCGCCCGGGTCCTCGACGGCTACCGCGCGGGGGGCGGCACGAGGGCGGTCGAGGAGAAGGTGGAGGAGATCGCGCGCAGGGGACGCTACCGGGGGACGTGAGGTGCGGATCCACTTCGTCACCGGGAACGCGGGCAAGCACCGCGAAGCCTCGGCCCTGCTTGCGCGCCTTGGCCACGCGTGCGTGATGCGGACCCTCGACCTCCCGGAACTCCAGGCCGATACGCTCGAGGAGGTCGCGCGCGGCAAAGTGGCCGCGGCCCGGAAGATCGTGGACGAGCCGTTCTTCGTCGACGACGCGGGGCTTTTCGTCGACGCGCTCAAGGGATTCCCGGGCGTCTACAGCGCGCACGCGCTCAAGACCATCGGCGTCCCGGGCATCCTGAAGCTCCTCGAAGGCGCGCCGGACCGCACCGCGCGATTCGAGGCCGTGATCGGATATTGGTCGCCTGAAGCGGGCGAGCGCTATTTCACGGGCATCTCGAAGGGCGTGATCGCGGAGACGGCCCGCGACGGAGGCCTCGGATTCGGTTTCGACCCGGTCTTCGTGCCCCAGGGCCAGTCGCTCACGTTCGCGGAGCTTCCCACCGAAACGAAGAACCGGCTGAGCCACCGCGGCCGCGCGCTCGACGCTTTCGCGGGATTCCTCGCGGGCTCGAAACCTACTTGAGCGCGACCGCCCGATGAGCGGACGTGATCCCCGTCGGGACGGCCGGAGCGCGCTTCGCGTGCAACGGATGCGGCCATTGCTGCCGTCACCTCGTCGACCTCCCCGACCCCCGTTGGCCGGCGGCCTTCGACGACCTCGCCCCCTTCGGGCTCTACCTCCTGCCGTCGCGCGGAGGCCTCGCCGTGTGGAGCGAGGAACGGCGCGTCATGCTCGCGGAGGCGAAGCGCCGGGGGTTCGGGCTCGCCTTCCGCCCCTCGCTCGCGGCCCTCGACGAGCGTCTGGGCCTCGTGGCCTTCGCGTGGGAGGCGGAGCACGACGTCTGCCCCTTCGTCGGCGAGGACAATCGCTGCGGCATCTACGACCGCAGGCCCACCGCGTGCCGCGCGTATCCGCTCCGGCACAGCAGGGGCGGCTGGACCGCGAGCGCCTCGTGCGACGCGGCCTTCGAGCCGGGAAACGGCGACTGGCCGAAGGCGTACGCCGCGTGCATGCCCGCGGCCATCGCCGCGAGGCGCGCGCCCGCCGAGGCCGTCGAGCGCCTCCAGCGCCTCGAGGCGCGCGGCCTCGTCGCGCCGCGCCATGCGCTCCCGCGCGAAGCGCTCGCGCGCGCGCTCGCCTCGGGCCGCCTCGTGGACGCGGCCGACCTCGAGGAGGCTCGCGCGTGACGGCGTTCGCGTGCACGCTTTGCGGCAAGTGCTGCCTCAACCTGGAGGAGCGCGACGCGCCTGCGTGGCCCGATTCCTTCGACACGCTCGCGCCTTTCGGCCTCTACGGTCTCCCCACGAGGGCGGGGCTCCCGGTCTGGAGCTGGGAGCGGGGACGCATGATGGACGCCGCCGAACGTCGCGGCGTCCCGATTGCCTTCGTCCCTTCGCTCGTCGCGATCGATCGCGAGCAGGTGATCGTCCTCGTCTGGGAGCTCGCGACGCGCGCGTGCCCGCTCCACGTCTCGCGCATTGCCTCCGAGTTCCCGCCGCCCGTGCGTCCGCGCGAGGACGGCACCGTCGTGCTCTGCGGCGCCTACGAGGAACGGCCCGCCGTCTGTCGGGCGTATCCCGTGCTCATTCGAGGCACCGCGGCCGCCTGGTCCGCGAAGTGCCCGGACGCGTTCGCGCCCGACGCCGCGGACCGGGCGGGATTCGCCGCGACCTACACGGATTCCTTCGCTGCGGCCGAGGTCGCGGCCCGCATCCCGGCGGTCGTGCGGGACGTGCTCAGGTTCCTCGAAACGACGCGCGATCTCGCGCTCGTGCGCGGCCTCGACCGCGACGCCGCGCTCGACCGCGTCCGGAAGGGCCCGGTCGTGGACCTCGTCGACCGGCTTTCGCGCGGCGGCCCGTTCTCGCCCGCGGACCTCGCGGCGCGCGTGGCCGCCGTCGGCGGGTGACCTCGGGAGACGCCTGAAGGCGCCGCGCCACGTTCGGCGCGCGTGCCCACTCCCCCCGCGTCCTTTATGCCGGATCCCCCGGTTGGGGGCAGCGTGTTCTGCCCGACGTGCAAGGGGCTCCTCAAACGTCGGGCCGGGAGCGACCACGCGGTGTGTCCCCGCTGCGAGGGCGCGATGCCCGTCGCGCGGCCCGCGCGGGCCCGGCAGGCCGCGCTTCCGCGCGCGGCGGCGCCGGCGCGTCGCGAACCGCAGCCGAGGGAGCCGATGGCGCCCGCGACCCTCGAGGTCCCCGCAGGCCTCGACCTCTTTCCCTACGCGAGCGTCCGAGAAGGGCAGCGCGCGCTCATCGCCGACGTGAAGGAGACGGCCGAGCGCGGCGGGCATCTCGTCGCGATGGCGCCGACGGGCCTCGGGAAGACCGTCTCCACGCTCGCGCCGCTCGTCGCGTACGCGTTGAAGCACCGCAAGCGCGTGTTCTTCCTCACCTCCAAGCAGTCCCAGCATCGCCTCGCGGTCGACACGCTGAAGGACATGCGCCGCAAGTCCGGCGTCCCCTTCGTCGTGAGCGACGTCATCGGCAAGCAGGACATGTGCCCCCGCCGCGAGGCCCGCGAGATGTTCTCGCGCCGGTTCTCGGAATTCTGCCATCGCCAGCAGGTGAGCGGCGAGTGCCGCTACTGGGAGAATCCCAACGGCGCGGCCGTGAAGCTTCTCAAGAAGGACATCCACCACGTCGAGCACGCGGTGATCGTCGCGACGGACATGGAGGTATGTCCCCACCAGGCCGCCCTCGACGTCGCCGCGCAGGCGCACGTCGTCGTGTGCGACTACAACTACTTCTTCAGCGACCTGAGATCGGGCATCGCGGAGCGCCTCAAGATCGATCTCTCGGACGTGATCCTCGTCGTCGACGAGGCGCACAACCTGCCCGATCGCATCCGCGACCATCTCACGCTCGAGCTGAACGAGCACGCGATCGCGAACGCGATCGACGAGCTCATGGACATCGACGCCTCGCGCGTCGCGCGCCTCGTCGAATCGCTCAAGGACCTGCTGCCGGACCTCGCGGAGGCGCCGAAGAAGGTCGGGAACGACGTCCTCATGGCCTTCGCGGACGAGAAGCGGGGATTCGCCGGCGCCGAGCGGCTCGTTCCGCGCGACGAGTTCATGGAACGCGTCTCCAAGCACCTCGGGCGCGTGCGGGGCCTCTCGCTCGCGGGCGTCGACTACGACGGGCTCGTCGACGAGCTCGAGGCCGCCGGCGCCGCGTACGAGAAGGAGAAGAAGGAAGGGCCGCGGGGCATCGACACCCTGCGCGAGTTCCTCGCGAACTGGCGCATCGAGCGCCGCGGCCTCGCGCGCGTGTGGAAACGCGACCCCGCTCCGACGCTGCAGTATCTCGTGCTCGATCCGTCGGTGCTGGCGCGTCCCGTGTTCGAGGGCGTCCACGCCTCCGTGATCATGAGCGGAACGCTCCATCCCATGGAGATGACGCGCGACGTTCTCGGGCTCGGGGACGCGCGCGCGGTCCTCAAGGCGTACCGCTCGCCGTTTCCCCGCGAGAACCGCCTCGTCCTCGTGGACGGCGACGTGACGACGTCCTACCAGGAGCGCTCGCCCGAGATGTACGACCGCATCGCCACGCGCCTCGCGGGCGTCGCGGACGCGATCCCGGGCAACGTCGCCGCGTTCTTCCCGAGCTACGGCATCCTCGAAGAGGTCCGCCTTCGCATCGGCGACAAGCTCGCGAAGCCCCTCGTCGTCGAGGCGCGGGAGCTCGGGAAGAGCGAGAAGCAGGCGCTCGTCGCGCGCCTGCGCGACGATCCCGCGGACGCGCTTCTCATGGGCGTCCAAGGAGGGAGCCTCAGCGAGGGCTACGATTACGAGAACAACCTCCTCAAAGGCGTCGTCGTGGTGGGTCTGCCGTTCGCGGCGCCCACGCTCGAGGTGCAGAGCCTCATCGCGTACTACGAGCAGAAGTTCGGGAAGGCCAACGGCCGCAATTACGCCTACGTCTATCCCACGATGTCCCGCGTTCTCCAGGCCGCGGGTCGTCTCATCCGTGGCCCCGGGGACCGGGGCGTCGTCGTGCTCATGGACAAGCGGTTCGCGTGGGGCTCATACCGGGACGCGTATCCCGACGGGTTCGAGCCGCGGGTCGCCCGCGATCTCCTGGCCGAGGTGCGAGGCTTCTGGCGCCCCTCAGCGGGCCTTCCGCGATAGGCCGAGCGCGAGGAGGGCGGGCGCCCAGAAGCTCGCGACGAGGATCTTGAGCGTGACGTCGCTCGGCGTTCCGCTCCCGAGAACGGAGACGACGACGATGAGCATCGCGAGCGATCCGAGGATGCCGGCCGCCCGGAAATAGGACCCGCCGCGGCCTCCGCGAAGCGTCACGACGCCGCCGACGAGACCCGCAAGCGGCGCGACGAGGAACAGGACGAGCGTCACGTTCGCAAGCGTGTTCGACCCGAGGCGGCCGACGAGCAGCGTGTAGACGCCTCCCGAGAGGATGAGGGCGTTGACGGCCGGGAAGGCGAGGAGGCCGATGATGCCGAGGGCGATGCCGATGCGGGCGCGGCGACGGGGGTCCACGCTTCGGTTATGGGCGAAGGGGAACAGGTACTCTTCGGGAGGCCCACGCAGCTTATCCCGCCCCGGGGAGAGAACGGGGGGCCATGCGCGCCGGCGCACGGCTGCTCCTCGCCCTCCTCCTCGCGACGCTCGTCGCCGGCCCCGCGGTCGCGCAGGCCGCGCCGGTCCGGGTGCTCGAACCCGGCCATTTCCTCTACTTCACCGTGCGGGCGGACGCCCCCGGGGAGAACTTCGCCGCGACCGGTCGCGTCCAGGCGGGCCCCGAGGTGCGTCTCCTCGTCCTCGATGCCGAGGGATTCCAGAGGTTTCGCGAGGGCAAGGTTTTCAAACCGCACCTCGAGCGGGCCGACGTGCGGTCGTTCGACGTGCGCTTCTCCGTCCCGCGCGCGGGAGAATGGTATGCCGTGGTGGACCACGCCGAGCGCCGAGCGGGCCTCCCGGCGGAATTCGCCTCCCTCGCGGTGTACCGCGTGGCGGCCGACGGCGCTCGCGTTCCCCTGGGCGCGGGGCCCACGGATCCCTTCAACGCGCATTTCCCGCTCGCGACGGGCGTCGAGATGACCTGGCTTTCGCTTGTCTTCCTCGGCGCGTCGCTCATTTTCCTCCCCCGGAAGGGCGTCGCGTTCCTCTCGGCGGGCGCGCTCGTCGTCGTCGCCTACTTCGCGAGCACGCTCGTCCCGGGCCGGGGCGTCGTCGTGCACCTGGGATTCGTCGTCGCGGCCGCCCTCCTCGCGGCCCGTCACGTCCGCGTCCGCACGAACCGCGCCGCGGACGGCTTCCGGACGGCCTTCGCGGGAAGCTTCCTGGGGCTCCTCGTGGGCGGCGACGCGCTCCACATCCTGTTCGCGCCCGACGTCGTCGCGGCGACCGCGGCCGTCGGCGGCTACCTCGTGATCGGAGGCGACGGCCTCGCGGACGGCATCATCGCGGGCCCCGTCATGGCCCTCGCGCTGCACGCCGCCGACTGGGCCCTCGCGACGACGCTCGCCGGGGGCTTCAGGCGATCCCGCGGGCCGACCGCCCCCGAGACGCCCGTTCCCGAGTAGGTCTCACGGCGAATGCCAGTGGAGCGGCTTCTCGCGGGCCTCGAGCCTGAGGCCCCGGGCCGCGGACACCCCGACGTAGAGGAGGCCGAAGGCCCAGAAGTGGACGGCGACGAAGGCGAGACTCTCCCAGGAACCGAGCGACGCGAAGGAGGACGCGACGAGGGGCGCGAGGAAGAGGATCGGGATCACGCCCCCGGCGGCAACGAGGATGGCGCCGCGCGCCGTGCGCGGAAGCGTCGCTCCCCCGAGGATCCCCAGGACGGCGCCGAGCGCGCTTGCGACGACCTGCCACGTGGCAAGACGGCCCGCTCCCGCAAGGGAGGACTGGATCGCGTGGACCACGAGGGGCGCAAGCAGCGCGAGGCCGATGACGCCGAGCGCGATCGCGGCCCGGCCCGAGCGGCGACGGGACAGCATGACGCGCCGAACGCCCGAGGTGGTCATGAAAGGGACGGATCACGATCGGTTGCGGCAAGGCTATATGTCGGAGGACGGGCACACGGGGACCCGTGGCGACGGTGGTCGAGAATCCGACCGAGACCGACTTCGACGCCCTTCTCCGGGAGCACGACGTCGTGGTCATCGACTTCAGCGCCACCTGGTGCGCCCCCTGCCGCTCGTACACGCCAAAGTTCCTGAGGGCCGCCCGCGAGATGCGCCGCAGCTTCCCCGATCTCCGGTTCACGTTTGTGACCGTCGACGTGGACACGGTCCCGGAGGTGGCGCGCCGCTACGGCGTCAAGAGCGTTCCCACCACCGTCGTGGTGCGCGAACGGCGAGCGCTGTTCGCCCGCCGAAAAGGGGAGGCCGAACGATGGTCGGGCGACCGCAGCTGGCCCGAGCTCGTCCGCGTTCTCACCCAGGTGTTCGAAGCCGCCTCCGCCTGAAGCCCGTCCAGAATACTAAAGCACGAGCCGCATGAAACATGGCCCGATCGCGGCCCCACGGGTCCGCGAGGAGGAACACGAGGTGCATTCCAAGCGGCCCCTCGAGGAGCCCCCGACCGTCCGGCCGACGTCAGGCGATGTCGAAATGATCGACCGCGCCCGGACCGCGCTCACCGATGGCGACCCGGATCGCGCCCTCACCCTCATCGACGACCTGACACGCCGATATCGCCTGAAGGAGGCCCTGTTCGCGTCGTTGCCTTTCGCGGTCGTCGTCACGGACGCCGCGGGTTTCGTCGAGCAGATGAACGACGCCGCGGTGAAACTCCTCCCCGCCAGCGAGAACGAGAAGGGTCGATCGCTTCTCGCGCTCCTCCACCGTCCCAGGGCAACGGCGGAGGACCATCCGCGCGACCAATGCGCCGCGGCGCGCATCCTCGAAGGCGAGAAATTCGCGCGCTCGTTCGGCGACGTCGTCCGACGCCCGGGAGGGAAAACGGCCACGGTCACCGTCACGGGCGTCTCGGTCGAGCGCGACGGAGACCGCGCGGCGGTCTTCGTGCTCCAGGACGAGGAGAACAAGACGGATCTAGCCGTCGCCGATCGCCTGCTCCAGGCATCCCTGGACGCGGTCCCGCTCAACATCGCCGTTCTCGACGGTCACGGGAGGATTGCCGCGGTGAACGTCGCGTGGCGGCGGTTCGGCGACGAGAACGGACTTGCGCTTCCGAACTACGGGATCGGCGTGGATTATGTCGCGCTTTGCGAGGAGGCCACCGGCGATGGAAGCGAGGACGCGCGGGTCGTCGCCCAGGGAATCCGCGAGATCCTCGACGGGAGGCGAGAGCGATGGACCTACGAGTACCCATGCCACAGCCCCGACGCGGAGCGCTGGTTCGTCCTCCACGCGCAGGGCGTCCGGGACACCTCGGGACAGCGAACGATTGTCGCATCCCACGAGGACGTGACGACGAGCCACCTTGCCGAGGCAAGGCTTCGGCGGCTCAACGAAGCGCTCGAGGAGCACGTGCGGCAGCGCACGCGCGCGCTTGCGGCCGCGAACCGGGATCTCAAAGCGGCCCTCGAGGAGCTCGACACCTTCTCCTATTCGGTGAGCCACGACCTGCGCGCGCCCTTGCGCGGCATCGAATACATGGCGCGCATCCTCCGCGAGGAGCACACGGAGTCGCTCGACGACGAAGCGCTCGAGCTCGTCGACCGGATCCTTGCCGAAGAGTCGCGGATGAGCCTGCTCGTCGATGATCTCCTCGAGCTTTCCCGCGTCACGCGGACCGAGCTCCATCGCAAGGACATCGACCTCGCCGACATCGCGCGGGACGTGGTCGCGGATCTGCGCGCGCGAGAGCCCGGGCGTGTCGTGGAAGTCGCGATACCGCGGCGGTTGCCGGCCAGAGGAGACCCCGTCCTCCTTCGCGCGGTCATGGAGAACCTCATCGAAAACGCGTGGAAGTACACGGGCCGGGTATCCTCGGCGCGCATCGCCGTGGGCGCGACGGAGACCGGCGGCGAGCGCGTCTACCACGTGATGGACAACGGCGTCGGATTCGAGGCCTCGCAGGCGCCGCTCCTCTTCAAGGCCTTCTCGCGGCTCCATCCCGCAAGCGAGTTCCCCGGGACGGGCGTGGGTCTCGCGACGGTCGAACGCATCATCCGCCGCCACGGCGGGCGCGTCTGGGCGGAAGGTCGGCCGGGCGGGGGCGCGACGTTCCGGTTCACGCTTCCCGCGGGGAACGGAGAAGCCGACGGAAAGGAGCCGAAAAGCTAAGCCACCGACCGACGTCCCGCGAACGATGGGTGACGAGGGGCTCGAACGACCCTACGAACGCCACGTCTTCGTGTGCACGGCAGGCCCATGGTGCCGCAAGGACGGACCCGTGGACGCGATTCGGGCGATCCTCAAGGACGGGGTGAAGGAAGCCGGGCTCCGTGACGAGGTCCGCGTGAACGCGGCCGGATGCCTGAACCAGTGCGGCCACGGGCCCAACCTCGTCGTCTACCCCGAAGGCGTCTGGTACGCCGGGGTGGACGAGGAGGGCGCGAGGCGCATCCTCGAGGAGCACGTGAAGGCTGGTCGCGCCGTCGAGCCGTACCGGTTCCGGCCCGCGCGCAAGGGCAACAACAAGCTCCCTTGGATCGTCGAGGAAGATCGCAAGAAGAAGAGCAAGGAATAGCATGGAACGCGCGCTCGGCGTCGGCGAGATGCTCGGGTCGAGCCTCGATGCCGTGCTTCGACGTCCGTTCCCCGCCGTCGCCGTCGCGCTCTTCGACCTCGTGGGCCTCGTCGTCGCCCTCCTCGTGTTCGGCGCCTTCGGGGACGCCGCGATGCTTCCCGGCGGCTATCGCCTCACCACGTTTCCCTACGCCATCCCGGAGGCGATGCCTTCCGTCGCGGACGTCCACAATGCGGCGACGCTCGCCTTCCTCCGCGACGCAGGGATCGCCCCTGCGCTCGCCTTCCTTGCGCTCATGGTGATCGTGACCGCCTACGCCGAGGGCGGTTTCATCGCCCTCCTCATGCGCGTCTACGAAGACCGCGCCGACGCGCCGGTCGCCTCGTTCGTCGACGTTTTCGCGGAAGGGGCGCGTCGGCATTTCCGCGCGTTCCTCGTGTACCGCCTCCTCCTCGCGGGCCTCGCCATCTTCGTCCTGTTCGCGGCGCCCCGGACGCCTTACTTCACGAACTACGCGCTCGGCGCCTTCCTCGTCGAGTTCCTCGTCATCTTCGCGCCGTGCATCATCGTGAAGGAAGGATCGGGCCCCGTCGCGGCGATCCGCGGGAGCGTGCGCCTCGTCGCCGACCATCTCGGCACCTCGCTCGTCATGCTCCTTTTCCTCCTTCTTGCGACCGGCGGAGCGAGCGTCCTCCTCGGCCCGCTTCAGCGGGCCGTCGGCGAGGGTCCAGGCCTTCTCGCGGCGACGTTCCTCTACGCGCCCATCGGTACCGCGCTCGCGCTCTTCGTCCTGCGGGTCTACTTGTCGTTCAAGCCCGACGAGCCCCTCGCCGAACCCGCGCCCGCGCCGTCCGCGGGCGCCGCGCCCGCGTGATCACGCCCGGCCGTGGATGGCCGCGACGGCGCCGCGCATGAAGCTCCTCACGCGCACGTCCGCGAAGCCCGCGCGGCGCATGCGCTCCGCGATGGCCTCCGGCGTCTCCACCACCTTGACCGAGTCCGCGAGATACTGGTACGCGGTCGAGTTCCCCGAAAGCGCGCGACCGAAACGCGGCATCACGCGGTAGAAGTAGAATCGGTAGAGGGGGCCGAAGACGCGCCCGCGAGGACGACCGATCTCCAGGTTGACCAGACGCGCGCCTGGCTTCAGGACGCGACGGGCCTCTTGGAAGAAGGCGTCGAGATCCGCGAGGTTCCGGAGGACGAACGCATCGAGCGCCCCGTCCATCGATCGGTCCGGGAACGGAAGCGCGAGGGCGGAGGCGTGCGCCGTCTCGAGCGCGGGCGCCTTGCGGCGAGCCTCGACGAGCATCGCGCGCGCGAGGTCCACGCCCACGACGCGGGCGCCGGGGGCTCGGCGGAGCACGGCGAGGGCGAGGTCCCCGGTGCCACAGCCCACGTCGAGATACGTTCCATCCGCCCGAGGCTCGACGAGCGCGGCGGCCGCGCGTCTCCACGAGCGGTCGAGGCTCATGGACATCACGCGGTTCAAGAGGTCGTAGCGCGGCGCGATCGCGTCGAACGTTCCGCGGACGAACGTCTCCTTCTGCGTCTTGTCCTCGAAGGTCGCGAGAGACGCGTCGTCCGGGCGGCTCACGCGGCGGAAGCGCCGACCTCCCTCATGGATGTTCGCCGACGACGCCAAGGAGCACGGGCGGGGATGGTCCGAGCATGGCCGCGCGTGGATCGGTCCCCTGCGGGGCGAGAACCGCGAGGTGGGCGGGCGCGTCCTCCTCGACCGGCGTCACATCGATGCCCGCAAGGACGAATCCCGTCGCGGGACCGAGAAGCGCCTCGAGCGCGAGATCGACCGCGACGCCGGCGTCGCGGAGCGTCCGGGCTTCCTCCCAAGGTGAAAGCGTCTGCAGCATCGCGTTGTCGGTGCCGAGATGGATCCTGACGCCGGCCCCGCGCGCGGTCGCGAGGTCGACGAGCTTCGCGAGGCGCAGATTGGAGCGAGGGCAGACGACGAGCGGCACGCCGTCGTCCGCGAGACGCGCGAGATCGTCCCGGGTCATGTGCGAGCCGTGGACGACGAAGGCGGGACGGAGGTCGAGCGCCGCTTCGACGCTTTCCCGCTCGGCTTCGCTGAAATGGAGCGCCACGGGCTGGCGCGCCGCGCGCGCCTCCTCGGCCATCGCGCGCGCCGCCTCGATCCCCACGTCGCGCAGCGCGGAGAGGCCGAGCCCGTCGGATTCGGCGAGGGCTTCGCGGATCGCGCGGCGATCGCCCGGGGCCGATCCAGGCGGCGGGCGCGCGAACGCGAGGACGCGCGGCGCGTCCGGTGCGCGGGCCTTCGCGAGGAGGGCGACGCCGTCCGCGCCGCCCTCGCGGAAGTCGAGCGCGGCGCGCGCGCCGCTTGCGGCGAGCTCCGAGATGGCGCGGCGCATCCCCTCGACCAGGGCCTCGGGCGGCGTCGAGGCGAGGACGCGGTGCTTGAGGCCGTGCGGAGGCTCGAAAAGGTCGGCGAGCGTCGCGCCCGCGGGGGCGAGCCCGCGCGCGACGTGGTCCCCGACGTGGGTGTGGGCGTTGAGCGGCCGCGGCACGACGACGCCCCGGAGGTCGGGGGTCGAGGGCGGCGGGCCGCGGCCCACCCGCGCGATGCGGCCGTCGTCGACGCGGAGCCAACCCTCGAAGAATCCGTCAGGACCCCGGATCGAGCCGGCAAGAAGCGTCAATACGCCTCCTCAGACCGGCGCGTACCAGTGGAGGAAGAGGACGAGGAAGGCCGTGCCGAGGGCGAGCCCGAGGACGATGCGCGGGTCGATGTGGATGGCCGTCTCCTCTTCCGCATCGAAATAGCGGATGAGACCGGCCGCCTGCTGGAATCCAGCGCCCTTCTGTTCCTTCGCCATAGGCCCTCGGGCCCCGTTAGGGTCCGTTGCCCTTTTTAAGCTTTCCCAGCCCGCCCCGAGCCCGGAGCGTCGCGGGAATCGATCGCGGATGACCCGCGGCAGCGCCCTCCGCCCGGCCCCCGGTCCGGGCTCGCAGGGGTTTTCCCGGGACTTCCGGATCGCCCGTTCTCTCCCCCTTTTCCAGGGGAAAACCACACGTCCGGGCCCCCTGGCTCAACGCTTATGACCCCTCCGCAGGATGGGTGCCGTGCCCGTGCCGCCGGGAGCGGCGCGCGACCCGATGGGCGCGTCCGTCACACGCGCCCGAGCCGACCTCATGCTCCCCATGCTCCGGGGAAGGCTCGCCGACCGTGCCAAGGTCCGGGCCGCCCCCTCCCGCGCGGACAGGCCTATGCTTATAGGGCGTGAAGCCCACGCGGACGCGTGCACGCGCGCCCGCTCGCCGTCATCCTTGCGATCGCGGCGGCGCTCGTCGCCCCCGCGCACGCGGCGGGCGGACCGCACGACCTCGTCGTGACCGCCCTCTCGGTCGGTCCCGCGGGCTTCGCGAGCCCCTATCTGCGCGTGACGGTGGAGGCCGTCAACACGGGCGGAGGGTCGGTGGACGCGCAGCTCCACGCCTGCGTGCGCGCGACGACCCCGGTGGGCGCGGCCCTCGGACGCGAGGTGTGCTCCTGGGGCAACCCCCATCGCCTCGCCCCCGGCGCGCGCGCGACGTTCACGCGCGACTTCTCGGGCTTCTGCGGACAGGCCGACCTCGCTCCGTTCTGCGCGGGCCTCACGCCGATGCCCGCCGACCAGTATCGCGTGACGGTCACGATGGAGCCGCGCGCGGGCGACGCGCGGCCGGAAGACAACCGGGCCGCCGCCACCTTCTCCTACGCGCCGTTCGTCGCGCTGCCGTAGGCGTTTCACACCCGCATCCAGGTTGCTTATCACCCCCCGAGGCGAGGTTAGCCTGGTGACGCACATGGTTGCGAACAACACGATCCACGGCCTGAAGTCGAACGCCCGCCGGTTCCTCCGGCCTTTCACCGCGCTCGCGGTGCTGCTCGTCGGCATGCTCGCCCTCGCGGGCGCCGCGAGCGCCCAGTCCAGCAT
>DATLGO010000049.1 GCA_035540375.1 Candidatus Thermoplasmatota archaeon | reverse complement strand
CCGCGTTTCTTTCCCGAACGGTGCCCGATTCACAGCCCCCTTTCGCGTGAGCCGTGCGGGGACGCGCGTGGCTGCCCCCTGAGCTGGCTAAACGCGCAAACCCGAGCGCGAACACTGGCTGCGGTCCCGGTCCCGGTCCCGGTCCCGGTCCCGGTCCCGGTACCCGACGCCCGGACCCGACACCCGGCGCCCGGTCCCGAGGCCCGGCGCCCGGTCCCGACGCCCGACGCCCGGACCCGAATCCCGGTCCCGATTCCCGGCGCCTGGTCCCGACGCCCGGACCCGGACCCGAATCCCGGTCCCGACTCCCGGGACCCGGTCACGGTTCCCGACGTTCGTCACGCGGAGCGGCCCCGCCAGGCTGATGCCGCGGCGCGGGCTTCGGCGGGGCATGGAGCTGTCGGCGATCCAGCGGGCGGTGGCGGAGCGGACGCTTGCGGGGGACCGGGAGATGGGTGTGGGTTTCCTCGCGATGGTGCTCGCGGAGGAGACGGGCGAGGTCGCGGAGGCGGCGCGCAAGGGCGACCTCGCGCACGCGGGGAAGGAGGCGGTGGACGTGGCCTTCATGGCGCTTGCGATCGCGAACCTCGCGGGCGTGGACGTCGAGGGGGCGCTTCGCGCGAAGTTCCTCGATCGTCCGATGGAGGACGTCGCGAAGTCCTGGACCGACGTCACGTGGAAGGACCGCTGACGCCGCCCTCGCGCTTCGCGAGGCGCTCGAGGTGGCGGCCGAGCTTCGCGAGGTCTTTCACCCGGTGCTCGACGTCCACGGTGCGCGCGCCGTGGCGGTCCACGAGCACGACGCGCGCGATGCCCGCGGCGCGCGCGCCCTCGATGTCGCGCTCGAACGAGTCGCCCACGAACACGGCCTCCTCGGGCGCGACCCCGGCCTTCGCGAGGGCGACGCGGAAGATCGCGGGGTGCGGCTTCACGTATCCCGCCTCCTCGGCGGTGGTGACCGCGTCCACGGTGCCCTCGAGCGCAAGGACGGGGAAGATCTCGGTCGCGAGGTAGCGGTCCGCATCGGTCACGACGCCGACGTGGAGGCCGAGCGCCTTCGCGGCCTTGAGGGCCTTGCGCGCGTCCGGATAGAGCCTCCAGATCTGGCGCTGGAGCTCGACGTAGGCGTCCCAGAACCACGCCACGTCCGAGCTTGCGGGCACGAACCCGCGCGCGCGGACGAGGTCCGCGAAGATGTCCTTCGCGGCGGACTCGAAGCTCTGGAACGCGGCCGGCTCCGCAAGGTGCGGCTCCGCCGCGATGCGGTCCATGAGCGCGACCGCGAACGCGCCGGAAAGGTCGCCCGGCTTCTCCGCGAACCCGAACCGCTCGATGACGCGCGCCATGACGGCGTCGAGCGCGTCGTAGTCCGACCCTTCGTCGAGGAGCGTGCCGACGAGGTCGAAGAGGACGGCGCGGATCACGTCCGGGCATCCGACCCGGCGGGCTAAAGCCTGTCGCGAGAGCGCGCCGCCTCGTCGAGGACCCTCGGCGTCCCCGGCCCCGGCCGACGCGCGACGCCGCCTCGCGGGCGGCGCGCCGATCGCGATTCCGCGGTCCCGACCCTTCTGGGCCGGGGAATGCTTCAAATAGCGTTCCGGGTTTCACAAAAGCTGGGAAACGCCATGACCCGCACCGTCCACCTCGACGATCTCCGCCACGGCACGACGCTCGTCAAGCGCGGCTTCGCGCGGATGCAGAAGGGCGGCGTCGTCATGGACGTCACGAACGCGGAGCAGGCGGCGATCGCCGAGGAGGCGGGCGCCGTCGCCGTCATGGCGCTCGAGCGCGTCCCGTCCGACATCCGCGCGCAGGGCGGCGTCGCGCGCATGTCGAACCCGAAGGTGATCACGGAGATCATCGACGCGGTCACGATCCCCGTCATGGCGAAGGCCAGGATCGGCCACTTCGTCGAGGCGCAGGTCCTCCAGTCGCTCGGCGTCGACATGATCGACGAGAGCGAGGTGCTCACGCCCGCGGACCCCTACTACCACATCTACAAGAAGGACTTCACGGTGCCCTTCGTCTGCGGCGCGCGCGACCTCGGCGAGGCCGTGCGCCGCATCTTCGAGGGCGTCGCGATGATCCGCACGAAGGGCGAGGCCGGCACGGGCAACGTGGTCGAGGCCGTCCGCCACCGCCGCACGATCCAGCGCGCGATCGGGGCGCTCCAGTCGATGGGCTCGAACGAGATCCACCACGTAGCGCGCCAGTACGCGGCAAGCTACCACAACCTCCCCGGCGCGGTCCGCGCGCAGCAGGGCATCCAGGAGTCCCTCGCGGGCAAGGAGATCCTCTTCGCGGACCTCACCGTCGACGAGGTCGTGAAGGGCCTCACCGAGGTCCTCCTCGAGATCAAGGCGAAGAACCGCCTCCCCGTCGTCGACTTCGCGGCGGGCGGCATCGCCACGCCCGCCGACGCGGCCCTCATGATGCAGCTCGGCAACGACGGCGTATTCGTCGGGTCGGGCATCTTCAAGAGCAGCGACCCCGCGGCCCGCGCGAAGGCCATCGTCGAGGCGACCACCCACTACGACGACCCGAAGGTCATCGCGGAGGTCTCGAAGGGCCTCGGCGACGCCATGCGCGGCGTGAGCATCGACACGATCCCCGCGAACGAGCAGCTCGCGAACCGCGGTTGGTGAGGGCCTGGCCAGTCGCGCCCCTGCGGGGGCGCGACGGGTTCGGGGCTTTACAGCGGGCACTCCGTCGCATGGGCCTGCGGGCCCATGCGACTCCGTGCCAGAGGAGGGGGCTATCCGCCCCCTCCTCTGGACTCCTCCCGTGGACCAGGGGCTCCGCCCCTGGACCCCCGCCGAGACCCGCGTTTCTTTCTCGAACGGTGCGAGTGTTTCGGCCTTTCGCGTGCGCGTGTGGGGGCGCGCGTGGGCCGCCTCTCGCGACGGTCAACCTTCTGAACCCGGGCGCGAACACCCGCTGCGGTCCCGGTCCCGGACCCGGTCCCGACGCCCGGTCCCGACGTCCGGCGCCCGAATCCCGGTCCCGGCACCCGGATCCCGGTCCCGGTCCCGACGCCCGGCTCCCGGGACCCGGCGCCCGGTCCCGGCAACCGTACGCCCGGAACCGCGAGCTTCAGAGCGTCCATGTCAGACGACGCCGGCGACGGGCCGCACGCGCTTGCGGTAGAGCTGCCACGCGGCGACGGCGGTCCAGACGAGCTCGAGGGGGAAGAAGACCCACGCGGCGATGAGGACGCTGTAGACGGTGAGGATGCCGCTTCCGAGGATGTTGAGGAGGAGGTAGCGGTCGGAGGTCGCGGCGAGCTTGCCCGCGGTGTTCGCGATGAAGGCGCCGAGGAGCGCGACGAGCCCGATGACGCCGAGGGCGTCGACGGCGAGGGAGGCCACGCGGCGCGAGCGCCGCGAGGGGTCATCAAGCCTGCTGGATCGCGACGTCGGCCGGGGCGCGCAGGCGGAAGCAGGTCTCGCACACGAAGAGCGTGCCGGGACCGCTTTCGCGCGTGAGGAGGTACCAGACGCCGCGGATGGTCTTCGTCTGGCGGCAGCGCGAACACGTGCGGGTCTGCAAAGGTTCTCTCCTCCCGGCGCTTCCGAGAGATTTCGGTGGGGATATACGTTGTGTCCGCCACGGCGTGGCCCGCGGGAAAATCGTCATCCTGACGGGGGCGGTGACAAGCTTATCCCGGGGGGGCGCAATGGGCGCGCGTGAACATCGGCGTCCTGGGCCTGCAAGGGGCGGTCTCGGAGCACGTGGAGGCCTTCAACCGCGTCCTCGCCGACCGCGCGGGCGGCGGCCGCGCCTTCGCCCTGCGTTCGCGCGACGACCTCGCCAAGGTTGACGGCCTCGCGCTTCCCGGCGGCGAGAGCACCACGATCTCGAAGCTCCTTCGCGCCTTCGACCTGCACGACCTCCTCCTCGGGCGCATCCTCGACGAGGACTTCCCCGTGTTCGGGACCTGCGCGGGCCTCATCCTCCTCGCCCGCGAGGGCGACAAGCAGGTCGAGGAGACCGAGACGAAGCTCCTGGGCGTCATGGACATGGCGACGAACCGCAACGCCTTCGGCCGGCAGCGCGAGAGCTTCGAGGCCGACCTCGACGTCGCGGGCGTCGGGCCGTTCCACGCCGTCTTCATCCGGGCGCCCGCGATCCTGCGCACCTGGGGCGCGTGCAAGCCGCTTGCGACGCTTCCGCTCGCGGAGGCCCTCCCGGGCGTCGGGCGGGCCCCGATCGTCGCGGCGCGCGAAGGCAACCGCTGGGCGCTCGCGTTCCACCCGGAGCTCACGGACGACCTGCGGCTCCACGCGGCGTTCGTCGACACGGTCGAGTCGTGGAAGCGCCGCTAGGGGCTTCCTCGCCGCGTCGCTTCAGCGCCGCCGGGCCTTCTTCGCCTTGCGCGCGGGCGCCTTCGCCTTCGTCGCCTTCGCGCGCGGCTTCGCCGCGGGCCGCTTCGCCTTCCTCGCGCGCGCGGGCTTCGGCGCCTCGCGCGGCGTCACGGCGATCTCGACCTGGACGCCCTCGACGTCCCACGTCCTGACCGAGGCGCCCGTCGGGGCCTCGGAGAGCGCGAAGCGCTCCGCGCGGACCTCGCCCGCGACGTCCGCGAGGCGGCCCTCGACGAGGCGGCGGAATTCGGCGTCGCGCACGTCGGCCTCGACGTCGATCCGCGCGTCGACCGCGAGCGCGAGCTCCTTGCGCATCTCCTGGACGCGACGGACGAGCTCGCGCGCGTAGCCTTCGCCCTTGATCTCGTCCGTGACGTGCGTGTCGAGGTAGACGTTCCCGCCCTCGAACGAGGCGCCGAGCACGTGGTCGGGAAGCGTGGTCGAGAACTTGACCGCGTCCTTCGGGATCGTGAACGCGCGGCCGCCGGCCGCGACCTCCATCGGGCCCTTCTCGAGCGCCGAGGCGAGGTCGCGCGGCTTCATCGCGCGGATCGCGTCCATCACGGCGGGCGCGTCGGCCTTGTAGAGCGGACCGAGCACGGTGCGCGCCGGTTCGGCGGTGAGGACGAGGCCCTCCCAGTCCTGGCCCACGAACTCGACCGCCTTCGCGTTCGCCTGGTCGAGGAGGAGCGGCTCGAGCCGCTTCACGGCGCGGCCCGTCGCGGCATCGCCCGAGACGGTGATCTTCGCGACCGGCCAGCGCAGCTTCATGTTCGCCTTCTGGCGCGCGTTCGAGGACGCCTCGACGAGCGAGCGCACGCGGGCCATGTCCATATCGAGCGCGCGGTCGATCCGCCTGCGGTCGGGGACGGGCCAGTCCTCCATGTGCACGGTCGCGTGGCGGCCGTCGAAATCCTGGTAGATGGCTTCCGCGAGGTGCGGCGCGAACGGCGCGAGAAGCTTCGCGACCGTGAGGAGGGTCTCGTGGAGCGTGAGGTAGGCGGCGAGCTTGTCGGGATCCTCCGCCTCGGCCCAGGCGCGGTCGCGCACGAGGCGCACGTACCAGCGCGAAAGGTCGTCGACGGCGAAGCGCTCGATCTCGCGCGCCGCGCGGTGGACCTCGGCCTTGCCGATGGCCTCGGTCGCGGTCGCGACGACGCCCTGGAGGCGCGAGAGGATCCAGCGGTCCTCGAGCCGGAGCTTCGGCTTCGACTTCGCGGCCTTCGCGGGATCGAACCGGTCGAGCGCCATGTAGCGCGTCGCGAAGACGTGCACGTTCCAGAGGATGTTGAAGGAGCGCGAGACGTTCTTCGCGCTCTCCATGCCGAAGCTCAGGTCGTCCCACGGCGCGCCGGAGGAGAGAAGGCTGAATCGGAGCGCGTCCGCACCGTACCTCTCCGCGAGGGTCTTCGGCTGGATGATGTTGCCGAGGCTCTTCGACATCGGGCGGCCCTGCTCGTCGTTGACCCACCCGTGCATGACGACCTGCCGGTAGGGGACCTTGCCCATCGAGGCGACGCCCGCGCCGAGCTGGCTGTAGAACCAGCCGCGCGTCTGGTCGAGGCCCTCGCAGATCCAGTCGCAGGGGAACCACTTCTCGAATTCGGTTTTCGAGCCGGGGAAGTCGAGCTCGGCCCAGGCCGCGACGGCCGAGTCGAACCACACGTCGAGGACGTCCTCGACGCGCTTCATCGTGCCGCGGCACGCCTTGCAGGGGATCGTGACCTTGTCGATCCAGGGCCGGTGGAAATCCATGTTCCGCTTGTAGCCCTTCGCGGCCTTCGCGAGCTCCTTCGAGGATCCCACGACCCGGACCTCGTGGCAGGTGTCGCACTTCCAGACGGGAAGCGGGATGCCCCAGTAGCGCTGGCGCGAGATGCACCAGTCGCGCGCGTTCTTCACCCAGTCCATCTGCCGCGCGGAACCCGCCCATTCGGGCGTCCAGTCGACGCGCTCGACCTCGCGGATCATCTTCGGCTGGATCTTGCGGACATCGATGAACCACTGGCGCGTCGCGCGGAAGATCTGCGGGTTGTGGCAACGCCAGCACTCGCCGTACGCGTGCTTCTCGTGCGCGAGGTGCAGGAGGAGCCCGCGCGCTCGGAGCCGCTCGATCACGGCCGTGTCGGCCTCGGAATCGCGCGCGCCCGCCGCGCGGTCCTTCACCGCGAGGCCGGCGAAGACCCCGGCTTCCGCCGTGTAGCGGCCGTCGGGACCCACGGGCGAGAAGACCCCGATGCCGTACTTCTTGCCGGCCTCGAAGTCCTCGACGCCGTGGCCCGTCGCGGTGTGCACGAGGCCCGTGCGGTCGCCCGTGACATGGGGGGCGAGGATGACGCGGTTGTTCCACCCCGTCGCTTCCGCGTGGCGCGGGACCTCGCTTGCGAACGGATGGTCGTAGTAGAGCCCCTCGAGGTCCTTGCCGGGGTGCGTCGCGACGATCTCCATCGCCGTGTAGCGGCCGAGGCGCGCGACGGTCTCCGCCTGGGACGACACCACGTGCAGGAACTCGACCTTGCCGTCCGGGCGCGTGACGCGCGCCTTCGCGTACGAAAGGTCCGGGTGCGCGGCGACGGCGACGTTCGCGGGAAGCGTCCACGGCGTCGTCGTCCAGACGACGAGGGACTCGTCCGCGCGGCCGCGCAGCGGGAACTTCACGAAGACGCTCGGGTCCTCGCGGTCCGCGTACTCGATCTCCGCGTTCGCGAGCGCGCTCTCGCAGCGCCAGCACCACGTGAGCACGCGCTCGCTCTCGAAGAGGAGCCCGCGCTTCGAGGCCTCGGCGAGGGCCCACCACGCGCCCTCGATGTACCCGTTCGTGATCGTCATGTACGGGCGGTCCCAGTCCATCCAGACGGCGAGCTCCTTGAACTCCTCCGTCATGACGTCCTTGTTCTTCGTCGCCCACGCGCGGCAGGCTTCGACGAAGCGCTCGACGCCGTACGCCTCGATGTCCTTCTTGTTCGCAATGCCGAGCTCCTTCTCGACCTTGACCTCGATCGGGAGACCGTGCATGTCGAAGCCGGGCTGGTCGCGCACCGCGAAGCCGCGCATCGACATGAAGCGGACCTGCAGGTCCTTCAGGAACTTGTTGCGGGCCGTCCCGAGGTGGATGTGGCCCGTCGCGTACGGGGGTCCGTCGATGAAGTACCAGCGCTTGCCGCGGGCGCGGTGCCTGCGCGTCTTCTCGTAGGCCTTCACGGCCTTCCAGTGCGCGCTCACGCGGGCTTCGAGTTCCACGGGGCGGAATTCCCGTTCGGCTTCCTTCACCATCGCGCGACCCCAGTCCGGGTCGTGGGATTCCGCGGCTCGTTTAAATGCGTTTGGAGACGATGCGGACGGCGCCCGGGGGAGGGCGCCTCAGAAGGGCGTCGAGAGGAGCGTCTCCGTGTGGCGCACGCCCACGTGGCCGCGGATGCGCCCGATGACGATCTCCTCGAGCTCGTCGTCGTCCTGCGCGACGACCTTCACGAGGAGGTCGTACTCGCCGAAGATGCCGTGCACCTCCTCCACCTGGGGGACCGACTGCACGATCTTCAGGACCTCCGTCTCGTGCTGAGGGAGGATCTTGAGGAGGACGAAGGCGGTGCGCACGCCGAGGCATGCGCGGCGGCTCGCTTAAGCATAGGGGCGGCCCCTCGGGTCCGCCGGGTCACCCTCCACCCTTAAGAGCGATCGCTCCGTTGGTGCCCCGTCGCCCGGGGCCGCCGGGGCGAGGACGTGGTGCCGTGGAGGAGATCTGGGTCGAGAAGTACCGTCCCGCGAAGCTGTCGGACATCGTGGGCCAGGAGGACATCACGAAGCGCCTTGCCTCCTACACGAAGGTCGGGAACCTCCCGCACCTCCTCTTCGCGGGCCCGCCCGGCACGGGCAAGACGACGGCCTCGATCGCGCTCGCGAAGGAGCTCTACGGCGACGCGTGGCGGCAGAACTTCCTCGAGCTCAACGCCTCCGACGAGCGCGGCATCAACATCGTGCGCACGAAGATCAAGGACTTCGCCCGCACCGCGCCCATGGGGGGCGCGGCCTTCAAGATCATCTTCCTCGACGAGGCCGACGCGCTCACGACCGACGCGCAGGCCGCCCTGCGCCGCACGATGGAGCGCTTCGCCGCGACGTGCCGGTTCATCCTGTCCTGCAACTACTCGTCAAAGATCATCGATCCCATCCAGTCGCGCTGCGCCGTCTTCCGCTTCCGTCCCCTCGCGAAGGAGGACATGACGAAGTTCCTGCGCAAGATCGCCGCGCAGGAGAAGCTCGAGATCTCGAAGGACGGCCTCGAGGCGCTCCTCTACGTCGCGGGCGGCGACATGCGCAAGTCGATCAACACGCTCCAGGTCGCCTCGGCGGGCGGCAAGTCCATCGACGAGGAATCGGTCTACCTCACGACCGCGACCGCGCGCCCCGAGGAGGTGAAGGCGATGCTCGAGCTCGCCCTCACGGGGAACTTCATGAAGGCGCGCGACAAGCTCGATGAGCTCCTCATCACCTACGGTCTCTCGGGCGAGGACATCGTGCGACAGATCCACCGCAGCGTCTTCGACCTCGCGGTTCCCGACGAGGTCAAGGTGAAGCTCGTCGATCGCACGGGCGAAGCCGACTTCCGCCTCGTCGAAGGCGCAAGCGAGCGCATCCAGATCGAAGCCCTGCTCGCCCATTTCGCGCTCGCCGGGACCGGCCTCAAGAAGTGACGCCATGGACCTCGTTCTGCGCGGCCGCATCCTCCAGGCCGACGGCACGCTCGCGCGCGGCGCCGTCGCCGTGAAGGACGGCGTGATCTCGGCCGTCGCGCGCAATCTCACGGGCCGCGACATCGTGGACGTCGGCGAGCGCGTGATCCTCCCCGGCGCGACCGATCCGCACGTGCACTTCCGCGACCCCGGCCACCCCGAGAAGGAGGACTTCGCCTCCGGCACGCGCGCGGCGGCGTTCGGAGGCGTCACGTGCGTCCTCGACATGCCGAACACCGCGCCGCCCGTGCTCGACGGCGCGACGCTCGCGGCGAAGCTCGCGAAGGTCCGGCCGCGCGCGCACGTCGACTTCGGGCTCTTTCTCGGCCTCGGCGCCTCGGGCGGCCTCGACGGGATGCCGAAGGCGACGGCCCTCAAGATGTACCTCGGCGCGACGACGGGCGATCTCCTCGTGCGCGACGAGGCCGTCGTGCGCGCGGGCCTCGCGGCCGCGAAGGCCGCGGACAAGCCCGCCGTCGTGCACGGCGAGGACGAGGGGTGCCGCGAGCGCCACCTCGCGGAGGTCGGGGGCCGCACGGACTGGCTCGCGCACGAGGATTCCAGGCCCGCCGAATGCGAGCGCGACGCAATCCTCGGGGTCGCGCGCGCGAACTTCGGCGTCGGGGCCCGGGTCCACATCGCGCACCTTTCCACCGAAGCGGGCCTCGGCGCCCTCGCGCCGGGCATGACGGCCGAGGTCACGCCGCATCACCTGCTCCTCGACCGCGACGACCTCGCGAAGGGCGGCGTGTACAAGATGAACCCGCCCCTGCGATGGCCCGCTGACCGCGCGGCGCTCTACGAGGCGCTCGGCCAGGGCCGCGTGTGCCTCGCCTCCGACCACGCGCCGCACACGCTCGCCGAGAAGCGCGCGGGCGTCTGGGAAGCGCCCTCGGGGGTGCCGGGCGTCGAGACGCTCCTCCCGCTCTTCCTCGCCGAGGCCGCGGCCGGTCGCCTCCCGCTCGCCGCCGTCGTCGCCGCCGCCTGCGAGATGCCCGCGCGCCTGTTCGGCCTCCCGAAGGGGCGCCTCGAGCCGGGCTTCGACGCGGACCTCGTCGTCGTCGACCTCGCGAAGCCGCGTCCGATCCGGGGCTCCGAGTTGCACTCGAAGTGCGGATGGACGCCGTACGAAGGCCGCGAGGGCGTCTTCCCGACGCACGTCTTCCTGAGGGGCGAGCGGCTCGTCGACGACGGCGACCTCGTCGGGGCCGCGCGCGGCCGGTTCCTCCTGGGGACCGAGCGCGCCGCGCGCAACCTTCCCCCGGGCTGAGCCGCGTTCCCGCACGCGATAGTCTGAAATAGCGGCGGCGGCCCTCGGAGATGCGTGCCCGATCGCGCGCGCTCGAACGGACCCGGGGTGGGCCATCATCGCCCCCGGACCCTTTGAGGGCGACCGATCCGATTCCCTCGTGAGGAGGATTTTCCGCTGACCCTCAACGTCGCCGTCCCCAACAAGGGCCGGCTTGCGGAGCAGACACTCGATCTTCTCCGCAACGCCGGCATCCGCCTCGACCTCACGTCCGAGCGCAGGCTCCTCGCCCGCGCGCCCGACCACGGTCTTACCGTGCTTTTCGTCCGCGCAAGCGACATCCCGGGGTTCGTCGAGGAAGGCGTCGCGGACATCGGGATCACGGGCCTCGACATCGTCGAGGAGTCCGGCCGCCGCGTCGAGCGTCTCCTCGACCTCGGCTTCGGGCGCTGCCGCCTCGTCGTCGCCGTCCCGAACGAAAGCAAGGCGGCGACGGCCGCGGATCTTCCCGAGAACGCCCGTGTCGCGACCTCCTTCCCGAATCTCGCAAGGCGCTTCTTCGCGGCGCGCGGCGCGAAGGTGCACGTCGTCGAGGTGAGCGGCGCGACGGAGGTCACGCCCCACATGGGCGTCGCGGACGCGATCGTGGACCTCGTCTCGAGCGGGAGCACGCTCGCGATGAACCACCTGCGCGAGACGGACGTCATCCTCCACAGCTCGGCGCACGTCGTCGGCAACGGATCCCTCCACCGCGACGCCGCGAAGGCCGCGAAGGCCCGCGAATTCCTCGAGGCGCTCGAAGCGGTCGTGCGCGCCCGCGGCAAGGCGTACCTCATGGCGAACGTGCCCCGCGCCAAGCTCGCCGACGTCCGTCGGATCCTTCCCGGCATCAGCGGCCCGACGATCATGGACATCATGGACCACAACGAGATGGTCGCGGCCCACGCGGTCGTGGACGAGCGCGCGCTCCACCGCATCGTGCGGGATCTCAAGGAGATCGGCGCCACGGGGATCCTCGTCCTCCCGATCGAGAGGCTGGTGCCTTGAGCCTCCTCCGCTACGAGGGCGCGCTCGCCGCGATGCCCGACGACGTACGCCTCGCGATCGTCCGCCGCAGCGCCGGGGACGTGGCGAAGGCGCTCGAGGCCGTCGCGCCTCTCGCGCGCGACGTGCGCGCCCGGGGCGACGAGGCGCTTCGCGCGATCACGAAGCGATTCGACGGCGTCGACCTCGCGCGCTTCGAGGTGCCGCGCGCCGACGTCGAGGCCGCGCTCGCGCGCGTCGATCCCGCGTTCGGCGCCGCGCTCGAAGCGGCCGCGCGCAACATCCGCGTTTTCCACGAAGCGCAACGCCGTCCCGACCTCGAGGTCGAGGTGGCGCCCGGCGTGCGCGCGGGCCGTCGCTACGTTCCCCTCGCGAAGGTGGGCTGCTACGCCCCCGGCGGGCGCGCCGCGTACCCGAGCACCGTGCTTATGACCGTCCTCCCCGCGAAGGTCGCGGGGGTCGGCGAGATCGTCCTCGCGACCCCGCCCCGCGCGGACGGCGCGATCCCCGACGCGACGCTCGCCGCCGCCGCGGTCGCGGGCGCGGATCGCGTCTTCGCCCTCGGCGGCGCGCAGGCCGTCTTCGCGCTCGCCTACGGCACCGCGAGCGTCCCCCGCGTCGACAAGATCGTCGGCCCCGGGAACGCGTACGTCGCCGCCGCGAAGGCGCTCGTCGCGGGCGAGGTCGCGATCGACGCGCCCGCGGGCCCGAGCGAGGTGCTCGTCGTCGCGGACGCGACGGCGGACGCCGACGCGGTCGCTTGGGACCTCCTCGCGCAGGCCGAGCACGACCCGGCCGCCTCGGCGGTGCTCGTCGCCACCGACGCGCCGCTCCTCGCCCGCGCGCGGACCGCCCTCGAGCGCGCGCTCGCGACGACGCCGCGCGCCGCCATCGCGCGCGAGGCGCTCGCCGCGCGCGGCGCGCTCCTCCTCGCCCGCGACCTCGACGAGGCGGTCGCCTTCGCCGAGGCCTTCGCGCCCGAGCACCTCTCGATCCAGACCGCGGCCCCGCGCGCCGTTCTCGCGCGCCTCAGGACCTACGGGAGCGCCTTCCTCGGCCCCTACTCGCCCGTCGCGTTCGGCGACTACGCGAGCGGCCCGAACCACGTGCTCCCGACCGCGGGGCTCGCGCGATCCTTTTCAGGGCTTTCGGTGGACGACTTCCTGCGGCGGCCCACCCATCAGGAGGTCGACCGTGAAGGATTCCGCACGCTCGCGCCGACGGTCGCGACGCTTGCCCGCGCGGAAGGCTTACACGCCCACGCGGCTTCCGTGGAGGCGAGGCGACCATGACGAAGGGACCCGCGGACCTCGCGCGCGCCGTCGTGCGCGCGACCGAGGCGTACGAGGAGGAGGCGCCGAAGGGCGGCCTCAACCTCATGAACAACGCGAACCTCTGGGGCGCGAACCCCGCGATCGCCAAGGCCATCGCGCGCTTGCGCCCCGACGCGTTCTGGGATTATCCCGACAACGCCTCGGGAACGCTCCGGCGCGCCCTCGCGCGCCACCACGAGGTCGACCCGGCCTCGATCGTGCTCGGCAACGGGTCGAACGAGATGATCGACGCCCTCGCGCGCGCATTCGTCGAGGACGGCGAGACGGTCGCGCACCACGCGCCGATCTTTTCCATGATCCCGACCTTCGCGCGGCTCGCCGGCGCGAAGACCGTCGCCGTGCCGCTCGGCCCCCGCTTCGCGCTCGACGCCCCCGCGCTCGCGCGCGCCGCGCAGGGCGCCAAGGTCACGTTCGTCTGCCGGCCAAACAACCCGACCGGCAACGCGTTCCCGCGCCCCGAGGTCGAGCGCGTGGTCTCTGCCGCGGGCGGTCTCGTCGTCGTCGACGAGGCCTACGCGGAGTTCGGCCCGTCGAGCTTCCTGCCCGAGGTCGCGCGCAACCCCCGCCTCGTCGTGCTCCGCACCTTCAGCAAGGCGTACGGTCTCGCGGGCTTCCGCGTCGGCTACGCGGTCGCGCACCCGGACGTCGCGCGCGAGATCGCGAAGGTCCGAGGTCCCTTCAAGCTGAACACCGCGAGCGAGCTCGTCGCCGCGATGGCGCTCGAGGAGCGCGCATGGGTCGAGAACGTCGTCGAGGGCGTCCGCGTCGAACGGGCGCGCCTTTCCCGCGCCCTCGCCGACCTGAAGTTCGACGTCTTCCCGTCGGACGCGAACTTCGTCCTCGTGAAGCCGCCTGTCGACGCCCACGGCCTCGCCGCGGCGCTGCGCGAGCGCGGCGTGTACGTCCGCGACTTCGCGGGCCCGCTCGCCGCCTACCTCCGCGTCACGGTCGCGCCGCCGGCCGCGAGCGAGCGCCTCCTCGCCGCCCTCCGCGAGATCCTGGGGGCGGGCGCGTGAGGGTCACGCTTCTCGACTACGGCGTCGGCAACATCCACAGCCTGCGCAAGGCGCTCGAGCGCGCGCGGGCGGAGGTTCACGTCACGAAGGACCCGAAGGACGTCCTCGCGGCCGAGGCCATCGTGCTTCCCGGGGTCGGCGCCTTCGGAGAGGCCGCCCCGCGCCTCAAGCCGCTCGCGAAACCGCTCCTGGCCCGGCTCGAGGAGGGGACGCCGCTCCTCGGGGTCTGCCTCGGCATGCAGCTTCTCTTCGAGGCGAGCGAGGAGAGTCCCGGCGACCCGGGCCTCGCCTACATGCGGGGGAAGGTGAAGCGACTCGCCCACGACAAGCTTCCGCACATCGGATGGAACGTGCTCGCCTTCCGCGAGGACGACCTTTTCGCGGGACTCTCGGAGGGCACGCACGTGTACTACGTGAACTCCTTCGCGCCCGCCCCCGAGGAGCCCGTGACGGTCGCGACGACCACCTACGGAAGCACGTTCACGGCCGTCGTGCGCAAGCGCAACGCGTGGGGGACGCAGTTCCATCCCGAGAAGTCCGGCGCGGCGGGGCTCAAGATGATCGATAACTTCGTGCGATATGCGGAGGCGTGGCGATGAGGGTGATTCCTGCGGTCGATCTGAGGAACGGCGCGTGCGTGCAGCTCGTGGGCGGCGACCCGCGCGAGGAACGCGTGAATGTCCCGGACCCCGTCGCGCAGGCGCAGGCCTTCCGCGACATGGGGGCCGCGTGGCTCCACGTCGTCGACCTCGACCGCGCGTTCGGCACGGGATCGAACCTCCGCGTCGTCACGCGCATCCTCGAAGCGCTCCCGGGCATGATGGTCCAGGTGGGCGGCGGCGTCCGTTTCGTCGAGGACATCGACACGCTCCTCAACGCGGGCGCCGCGCGCGTCGTCATCGGCACGCGGGCCGTCACCGACCCCGTCTTCCTTCACGAGATCGCGAAGCGGTACGGGCGCCGCGTCGTGATCGCACTCGACGCGAAGGGCGGTCACGTCGTCGCGAAGGGCTGGACCGAATCGACCGGCCGCGACGTCCTCGAGTTCGCGCGCGAGGTCGACGGGCTCGGCGTCGGCGGCATCCTCTACACGGACGTGGACCGCGAGGGCCGCATGAGCGGCGCGAACGTCGAGGGCGTGCGGCGCCTCGCGGCCGCGGTCTCGACGCCCGTCGTCGCCTCGGGCGGCGTCCGCGACCGCGCCGACCTCGACGCGCTCCGCGGGACGGGCGCCTGGGGCGCGGTCGTCGGCATGGCCGCGTACACGGGCGCCGTCGACATGCGCGCGGCGCTCGCGGGCGAGGGAGGAAAACGCTGATGGCGACGCTCGAGCGCGAGACGAAGGAGACCTCGATCGTCGTCACCGTCGCTTTCGGCGCGGGCGTCGCGGACGTGAAGCTCGAGGGCGCCCTCGCGGGCAGCGAGCCGGGCCGCGCCGCGGGCGCCTCCGCGGCGTTCGCGCGCCATATGGTTGAGACGCTCGCCAAGTGGAGCGGCTACGACGTCAAGGTCCACGCCCGCTCGAAGGACGGGCTCGAGCACCACCTTGTCGAGGACGTCGCGATCACGCTCGGCCGCGCCTTCCGGGCGGCGATCGATCCCGGCGCGATCGCCCGGGTGGGCCACGCCTACGTCCCGATGGACGAGGCGCTCGTCCTCGCCGCCGTCGACCTTGTGGAGCGGCCGTTCTACGAAGGGGACCTGCCGGACCCGATGATGGACCACTTCATGCGCTCCTTCGCGACCGAGGGCGGCATGACGCTCCACCTCGTCGTCGTGCGCGGCCGCAACCCGCACCACGTCGTCGAGGCCGCCGTGAAGGCGACCGCGGTCGCGATCCGCGAGGCGACCAAGCCGCGCGCGGAGCGGCTCTCGACGAAGGGCGCGGTCGCCCTCCGGCGGGAGGGCGCCTGATGCTCAAGAAGCGCGTCGTCCCCTGCCTCGACGTCAAGGGCGGGCGCGTCGTGAAAGGCGTCAAGTTCGAGAACCTCCGCGACGCGGGCGACCCCGCCGCGCTCGCGGAGCGCTACGAAGCGGAGGGCGCCGACGAGATCGTCTTCCTGGACATCGCGGCGACGCGCGAGGCGCGGGCGACGACGCTCGACGCCGTCCGCCGCACGGCGGAGAACCTCTTCATTCCCCTCACGGTCGGCGGCGGCATCCGCACGGCCGACGACGTGCAGGACGCGCTCAATGCCGGCGCCGACAAGGTGAGCATCAACTCCGCGGCGATCGCGGATCCGTCCCTCCTTTCGACGGCAAGCGAGCGCTTCGGCGCGCAGTGCATCGTCCTTGCGATCGACGCGAAGCGCGTGGGAGAGCGCTGGCTCGTGCACACGCACGGCGGCACGCGCGCGACGGACGTCGACGTCATCGAGTGGGCCTCTCGCGGCGCGAAGCTCGGCGCGGGCGAGATCCTCCTCACGAGCATGGACCGCGACGGGACGCGCGACGGGTACGACATCGACCTCGTGCGCGGGGTCGCGGAAGCCGTCCGCATCCCGGTCATCGCGTCCGGCGGGGCCGGCCGCGCGGAGCATCTCGCGGAGGCGCTCGCCTCCGGCGCGGACGCGGCGCTCGCCGCGAGCATCTTCCACGACCGCGAGGTCTCGGTCGCGGAGACGAAGCGCGCGATCCACGCGCGCGGCGTCCCGGTGCGCCTCTAGCCGAGGAGCCCGAGCGGGCCCGCGCCGGGGCGCGCGGGCGCGGCTGCGGCCTTCCCGGTCGGCCCTTCGCGGAACGCGGGCGTCCCGAAAAGAAGGCTCGGGCCCGTGAGCTGCGTCGAGGCCATGCCGAGCCGGTTGTTGCTGTCGGATTGGCCGGTGCAGTTCACGCAGCCGTCCGCGGTCGCGACGTACACGCGGCCCTCCTTGTCCATCGTCATGTCGATGAAGTCGAGGAGGTTGCGGCGGTACTTGCAGCCGCCCTCGGGCGTGCCCGAGTTCGTGCTGATCCCGCCCACCTGGACGGGGTCCGCGGGATCGTTCGCGGTGGTCGTGACGAACCGCGGGTTCTCCGAAAGCGCGTCGAGGCTCCACGAGACGTACACGTTCCAGGTCGTCTCGTCGCCTACGCATTCGGGCGACTTGCCGTTCCCGTTCTCGACGCCGTAGTACGCGAAGGCGATGCGGCCCGCGTCGCCCGCGACGATGGCGGGCATCGTCGTGGTCGTGACCGAGGGCGGGGAGGCGAGGAGCGACTCGTTGCTCCACGTCGCGCCGCGGTCGCGGCTGACGCTCAGGTAGAGGCGGTTGTCGTCGCCGGGCCAGACCATGTAGAGGTTGTTCTCGCGGTCGATCGCGAGGTCCGGGTTCTTGCGGAACCGGGCGCTCCCGACGTCCTCGCCGAGCTTGGTCTGCGTCCACGTGAGCGCATTGTCCTTGCTCACGGCGAGGACGACGCCGCCGCAGTCGCGCTTCGGCAGGTACACGTTGCCTTCGGAGTCGGTGCGGAGGCGTCCGTGGAGGCCGCCGGAGCAGGTGCCGTGCTCGACGGCCTTGCTGTTGATCGGCCACGTGAGGCCGCCGTCGAGGCTCGCCGAGACGCGGCTCGCGCCGGTCGCGGGGTTGCCGCCGATCTGGTTGTAGCCGTAGTAAACGACGTTCTTGTACACGCCCGGGTTCGGGAGGGTCTTGAACTTCCCCGTCGCGATCTTCTGGTGGTCGTTCAGCGTGTTGCCGCACGCGAGGGGGTTCGTCGTCCAGGAGCCTCCGAAGTCGTCGCTCCAGCTCAGCCACGAGCAGCCGACGTAGAGATGGTTCACGAACACGCGGTCCGTGTCGGGGTCGACCCACAGGAGCGGGTCGAGCGAGATCGGCATCGTGGCGGGAAGCTGGATCACGTTCTTCCACGTTCGTCCGCCGTCGACGCTCCGCATCGTCGCGGGCTGCATGCCGGTCGGGCCCTCGCCGCCGATCCCCTGGAAGAAGATCATGCCGTTCGACGTGACGCCGATCGAAGGCTCCGCGCCGGGCACGCCGACGCTCACGTGGAGGAGGCTCGGGGCGACGTCGAAGAGCGCGCTCCCGTTCGCTCCCGGCGCAAGGAGCGGGTCGAACAGAACGGCCGGGTCGATCGTGCGGTTCACGCCCTCGTGCGCGAGGAGGCGCGGCGCGGTCGCGGGGTCGAAGGCGGGGGCGTTCGAAGCCGCGTCCAGGGGACCGTTTCCGGCCTGGATGCATCCGGCGAGGGCGCCGGCGGCGAGAAGGACGAGCGCGAGGAGGGCGGGCTTGGTCTGCATGACGGGGTCGCCTCGATGACGCGACGGCTTGCCGCTATAAGAGGTTCATGGCGACCCCCGCCCCGCGGCCGACCCCGAAAACCCCATAGGGCGGAGCGCGCCCTCTCCCGTCGATGACGGCGGTCCCGGACTTCGCGAAGGGCGGCGGCCTCGTGCCCGTGGTCGTGCAGGACGCAGCGACGGCCGACGTGCTCATGCTCGCCTACATGGACCGCGAAGCCTACGACGCGACCCTCGCGACGGGCGAGATGCATTATCGCTCGAGGAGCCGCGGGCGGCTTTGGCGCAAGGGCGAGGAATCCGGCCACGTCCAGAAGCTCGTCGCGCTCCTTCTCGACTGCGACGGCGACACGCTCCTTGCGCGCGTGCGCCAGACGGGCCCCGCGTGCCACGAGGGAACGCCCACCTGCTTCGAGCGCGCGCTCGCGGGCGAGGGCGAGGCGGGCCTCGCCGAGCTCGAACGCGTGGTCGCCGAGCGCCTCGCGGAGCCCGTCGAGGGGAGCCACACGACGCGCCTGCTTTCGGATCCCAACCTGCGTCTCAAGAAGGTCGCCGAGGAGGCGGGGGAGCTCATCATGGCCGCGAAGGACCGCGACCGGGCCCGCCTTGCCGACGAGGCCGCCGACGTCCTCTACCACACGCTCGTCGCCGCGCAGGCCGAGGGCGTGACGCCCCGCGACGTGCTCCGGCGCCTCGCGGACCGGCGCGGGGCCCCCCGGCGCCCGGTCGGAGGAACCGAAGCGCTTTAGTGGCGACCGGGACCATCCCCGGCCGATGCGCCCGTCCGCGCCCCTCGCGCTCGCGCTTGCCGCCGCCATCCTCCTTGCCGGGTGCCTCGGGTCCGGGCCCGCGCCCGGGGCCCGCGACGGCGAGGACGACATCGAGATTCCGCTCGAGGTTCGCTTCGCGAACCTGACCGTCGTGCTCGACACGAGCCACGGCGAGATCGCGATCGAGATGCTTCTCGACAAATCCCCTGTGACGGTCGCGAACTTCGTCCAGTACGCCGAGAACGGGTTCTACGAGAACACGATCTTCCACCGCGCCGTCGTGCGCTCGAACGAGAGCTGCATCGGGATCGTCCAGGGCGGAGGGTACACGAAGGACCTCAAGCCGAAGGGCGTGAACCTCGGCCCGATCCCGCTCGAGCGGCCGCGCAACGTGAGCCACGTCGAAGGCACCGTGGCGATGGCGCGGCTCGAGGAGGAGAACACCGCGACGACGCAGTTCTTCATCAACGCCCAGGATTCGACCTGCCTCGACCGGGCCCCGGGCTATGCGATCTTCGGCCGCGTCGTCGAAGGCCTTGACGTCGTGAAGCGCATCCAGGGGCTCCCCACCGTCGCGCGCGAGCCGCACGCGAACGTGCCCGCGGAGACCGTCACCCTCCGGCGCGCGACGGTCCATCCGCCGGTCGCGCCTCAGCGCAACCTCGAGGTCGCCTCGCTCCACGAGGGCTACAAGATCGACCCCGACGGTCGTCTCTCGCTCGCGATCCTCGTGAAGAACCTCGGAAATGCGACGGAGAACGTGACGCTCTCCGCGACGCCGAGCGATCCGGCGATCGTCGCGGCCTTCGAGCGCGCGACGGTCCGGGTCGCCCCGCGCGAGTGGCTCCCCGTGATCCTTCGCCTCGCGGCCGAGAACGCGACGGCCGGCGTCGCGAACGTCACGGTGGAGGCGAAGGCCGGCGCCCTCGTCGCGCGCCACGTCGTCACGTACCGCGTGGCGGAGGTCTCGGGCGCGGCGGCGGACGCGGGCGCGAACGGCCGCGTCAAGGTGGCCTACGTCGGCCTCTACGGCAACGGCGCCGTCTTCGACTCGAACGTGCCGCTTCCGAAGAGCGTGCGCGTCTTCCCGTCGAAGAACCGGCCCCAGTTCGAGCCGCTTGCCGTGTGGCTCGGGGACGGCGCGCCGCCCGCCGGCTACATCAACGTCATCCCCGGCTTCCGCGACGCCACGCTCGGCCTCAAGGTCGGGGAAACGGCGACCGTACGCCTCGCGCCCGAACGCGCTTTCCAGGATGGCCACGAGCGGCTCTTCGAGGTCACGGTCCTCGCGATCGAACCCCCGACGTGATGCCCACAAATGTACACCAAGGGCATAAATAAGACAGCGAATACTGGAGATGGGCCATGATCCTCCGCGCGCTCGACGTCCCGTTCGACCCCGCGAAGGACTTCGCGCGGCTCCTCGCGAACCGTCCCGCGGGATTCCTCCTCGAATCCGCGGAAGGACCGGAGCGTCTTGCGCGCTACAGCATCCTTGGGGTCGACCCCGTGGCGGAGGTTCGCCTCGCGGAAGGCCGCCTCGAGGTCGAGGGCGACGCGCCCGACCCGAAGGCCGGGGAGAAGCCGACGCAGTACCTCAAGCGGCTCATCGACTCGCGCGCGGTCCTCGACCAGGGCTACCGGTACCTCGGCGGCCTCGTGGGCGCGATCGGCTACGAGTATGCGGCGACGCTCGAGCCCTCCGTCCCCGCGCGCGGGCGCGGCGAGGCGGGACCCGCGTTCGAGTTCGGCCTCTACCTCGACGGCGTCGTGTTCGACCGGCTCACGCGCCGCACGCTCTACTTCAGCCACGGCGAGGACCGCGGCGCGCGCTTCGAGGCCGCCATGCGGGCCGAGACGCCCGCGCCCTCGCTTGCGATCGGAGAGCCGCGCTCGAACCTCGACCGCGCCGGGTTCGAGAAGATGGTTGTCGAGGCGAAGGAGCGCGTCGGGCGCGGCGACATCTTCCAGGTGGTCCTCGCGCGCAAGATCGAGGCCGACTACGAGGGCAGCCTCCTCGCGTATTACGAGGAGTTGAAGCGGCTGAATCCGAGCCCCTACATGTATTACGTGCGCTTTGCCCGCGGACGCGAGATCGTCGGCGCCTCGCCCGAGATGCTCGTGCGGCTCGACGGCGGTCGCGTGGAGACCTTCCCCATCGCGGGCACGCGTCGCATGGGCGCGACCCCGGAGGAGACCGATGCCCTCGCGAAGGAGCTCCTCGCGGACGAGAAGGAGGCCGCCGAGCACGCGATGCTCGTCGACCTCGCCCGCAACGACGTGGGCCGCGTCGCCGAGTTCGGGACCGTTCGCGTCGCCGAGCTGCGCAGGGTCGAGCGCTACTCGCACGTGCAGCACCTCGTGAGCAAGGTCGAGGGAAGGCTTCGACCGGGCATGAGCGCGTTCGACGCCCTCCACGCGCTCTTCCCGGCGGGCACCGTCTCGGGCGCGCCCAAGGTCGAGGCGATGAAGATCATCCGGGAGCTCGAGCCCGCGGCGCGCGGCGCCTACGCGGGCGCGGTCGGCTACTTCAGCTTCAACGGCAACGCGGACTCCGCGATCGCGATCCGCACGCTCGTCGGCGAGAACGGCCGCGCGACCGTCATGGCGGGCGCGGGCATCGTGCACGATTCCGACCCGATGAAGGAGTGGGAGGAGACGGAAGCCAAGGCCCGCGCGCTCGTCAAGGTCATGGAGCGCTTCCGGGCGGGTCCGGAGCCTTCAAGCCGTGGAGGGGGTAAGGGGTCGCCGTGACGAGGGTCCTGGTCGTCGACAACTACGACAGCTTCACCTACAACCTCGTCCAGTACCTCGGCGAGCTCGGGGCGGACCCGGTCGTGAAGCGCAACGACGCCATCACCGCGAAGGAGGCCGAGGCCCTCGCGCCCGACGGCATCCTCATCTCGCCCGGACCCGGCCACCCCGCGGACCCGAGGTACTTCGGCGTCTCGGCGGACCTGCTCCTCGGCCTCTCGAAGACGACCCCCACGCTCGGCATCTGCCTCGGCCTCCAGGGCATGGGGCACGTGTTCGGCGGCCAGGTCGTCCGCGCGCCGCGCGTGATGCACGGCAAGACGAGCCTCGTCGAGCACGACGGCAAGGGCGTCTTCGCGGGCGTCCCCTCGCCCCTTTCGGTCGGACGTTACCACAGCCTCGCGATCGATCCCGCGACGGTCCCCGCGGCGCTCGAGGTGAGCGCGCGGACCGCCGACGGCGTCATCATGGGCGCGCGCCACCGCGCGTTCCCGATCGAAGGCGTCCAGTTCCACCCGGAGTCCATCCTTACGGACCACGGCAAGACGATGATGCGCAATTTCCTGGAGACGTGTCGGCGATGAGCGGAATCAAGGAGGCGATCGCGAAGGTCGTGGACGGCCGCGGCCTCACGGCGGACGAGGCGGCGTCCGCGATGGAGACGATCATGTCAGGCGAGGCCACGAGCGCGCAAATCGCGTCGCTCCTCACCGCGCTTGCGATGAAGGGCGAGACGGTCGAGGAGCTCACGGGTTTCGCGCGCGTCATGCGCGAGAAGTGCGCGCTCGTTTCGCCGAACGTGAAGGGCCACCTCATCGACACCTGCGGCACGGGCGGCGCGCCGCTCAAGACGTTCAACGTCTCGACGCTCTCGGCCTTCGTCGCGGCGGGCGCCGGCATCCCCGTCGCGAAGCACGGCAACCGCGCGGTCACGAGCCGCTGCGGGTCCGCGGACGTCCTCGAGGCGCTCGGCGCGAACCTGAGCCTCGAGCCCGCGCGCGTCCAGCGCGTCATCGAGAACGTCGGGGTCGGCTTCCTCTTCGCTCCCAATTTCCACCCGTCGATGAAGCACGCGGCAGGCCCTCGCCGCGAGCTCGGCATCCGCACGGTGTTCAACGTCCTCGGTCCGCTTACGAACCCCGCGGGCGCGAAGAGCCAGGTCGTCGGCGTCTACCATCCCGCGCTCGTCTCCAAGATGACGCAGGTGCTCGCGAACCTCGGCGCGGAGCGCGCGCTCGTCGTGCACGGCGAAGGCGGCCTCGACGAAGTCTCGCCGCTCGGCCCCACGCGCATCGGAAGCGTCATCGACGGCAAGGTCAGCTTCTACACCGTGAACCCCGAGGAGTTCGGCTTCAAGCGCGTGACCCCCGACGATGTCGGCGGCCTCGACAAGGAAGGGAGCGCGCGGGTCTTCGTCGAGGTCCTCTCCGCGAAGCCCGGCCCGCGCCTCGACACGGTCCTCATGAACGCGGCCGCGGCGGCCGTCGTGGGCGGGCGCGCCTCGACGATGAAGGAAGGCATCGCCGTCGCCCGTGAGAGCATCGAATCCGGGAAGGCGCTCGGGAAGCTCCGCAGCTTCATCGAGGCGACCGGCGGGAAGTTCGCGGGCTGATCGCGTGGCCGACCATCTCGCGCGCTTCGCGGCACGCGCCCGGGAGGCCGTCGAGCGCGGCCTCTACGCGGCGGGCCCGCGCGCCGCGCGGCGCGCCTCCGTCGGCCTCAAGGCCTCCATCTTCAAGCGCCCGCCGGGGCTCGTCGCGGAGATCAAGCCCGCCTCGCCTTCGGCGGGGAAGCTTCGCGACGTCGCGGACCCGGCCGCGCTCGCGTCGGGCTTCGCGTCCGCGGGCGCCGCGGGCGTCTCCGTGCTGACGGAGCCCGTCGAGTTTGGCGGCTCGCTCGCGTCGCTTGCCGACGTCGCCGCGAAGGTCGACCTGCCTGTGCTCATGAAGGACTTCGTGGTGGACCCCGCGCAGGTGGACGCTGCGGCGCGCGCGGGCGCCTCCGCCGTGCTCCTCCTCATGCCGCTCTTCGAGCGCGGCCTCACCGCGTGGGAAGCCCCCGCGCAGGCCGTCGCCTACGCGCACAGCCGGGGCCTCGAGGTGCTCCTCGAGGTCGCCGACGAGGCGGGCTTCCGCCGCGCCCGCGCGACGAAGGCCGACGTCATCGGCATCAACAACCGCGACCTCGCGACGCTCGCGGTGGATCCAGGCCGCGCGGCGCGTGTGCTCGCGGCTGAGCGCAAGGACCGCCCCGTGCTCGCGCTCTCCGCGATCGAGACCGCCGCCGACGTCGCCCGCGCCCGCGCGGCCGGCGCGGACGGCGTTCTCGTCGGGACCGCGCTCATGCGCGCGCCGGACCCGGCGGCGCTCGCGCGGAGCCTCGTGGAGGGCGCGCGATGACGCGCGTGAAGATCTGCGGCCTCACGCGCGCCGAGGACGTCCACGCCGCGCGCGCGGCGGACGCGGTCGGCTTCGTCGTCGCGAGCCCCGAGAGCCCGCGCGAGGTCGGCCTCGAGCGCGCGCGCACGCTCGCGGACCTCGCGACCCCCTTCCAGGTCACCTACGCGGTCACCGTGACAGAGGATCCGAAGGTGCTCGAGACCATCGTCGAGACCGTGCGTCCGCAGGCGCTGCAGCTCCACGGCCGCGTCGAGCCGCGCGTCGTCGAGGGCTTGCGCAGGCGCAACCCCGCGCTCCGATTCGTCCTCTCGCGCGGCGTCGAGCACGAGGCGGGCGTCCCCGAGGGCTTCCACGCGCTCCACCTCGACGCGCGCGCCGAAGGCGGCTACGGCGGCACGGGCCGCCCGCTCGACCTCGCGCGCGCCGCGCGCATTGTCGAGCGCCTCGCGCCGACGCCCGTCATCGTCGCTGGCGGTCTCACGCCCGAGAACGTGGCGGCGGCCGTGCAGACGACGGGCGCCTACGCGGTCGACGTTGCCTCCGGCGTCGAGAGCGCGCCGGGGCGCAAGGACGCGGCGCGCGTGCGCGCCTTCATCGCCGCAGCGAGGGGGGCCGGCGCGTGAAGCCTCTCCCCGACGAGCCGGACGCCGACGGCAAGTTCGGGCCGTTCGGCGGCCGCTTCGTCCCCGAGACGCTCATGCCCGCGCTCCTTGAGCTCGAGGAGGCGTACGGGCGCATCGCCTCGTCGGACGCCTTCCGCGCGCGCCTTGCCGACTTCAACGCGCGCTACGGCGGACGGCCAACGCCGCTTTACCCCGCGCGCCGCCTCACCGGGAAGGCGGGCGGCGCCGCGATCTGGCTCAAGCGCGAGGATCTCGTGCACGGCGGCGCCCACAAGTTCAACAACGTCATGGGCCAGGCGCTTCTTGCGGCCGAGATGGGGAAGACGCGCCTCATCGCCGAGACGGGCGCGGGCCAGCACGGCGTCGCAAGCGCGATGGCCGCCGCGGTGCTCGGCCTCCCGTGCGAGGTGTACATGGGCGCGAAGGACGTCGAGCGCCAGGCGCTCAACGTCTTCCGCATGCGCCTCATGGGCGCGAAGGTCCACCCGGTGGAGTCCGGCGCGAGGACGCTCAAGGACGCCGTGAACGAGGCCCTGCGCGATTGGGTCACGAACGTGGAGTCGACCTACTACTGCATCGGATCCGTCGTGGGCCCGCACCCCTACCCGAAGATCGTGCGCGACTTCCAGAAGGTGATCGGCGAGGAGATCCGGCGGCAGTCCGTCGAAAGCTTCGGCCGCTTCCCCGACGCGCTCGTCGCGTGCGTCGGGGGCGGGTCGAACGCGCTCGGCACCTTCTACCCCTTCCGCCACGAGTTGGCGACGCGGCTCGTCGGGGTCGAGGCGGGCGGCGACGGCGTGCCCACGGGCCGCCACGCGGCGACGCTCGGCGCGGGTTCGCGCGGCGTCCTCCACGGCGCCTATTCGTACATGATCCAGGACGACGCGGGACAGGTCGCGGAGACGCACAGCATCTCCGCGGGCCTCGACTATCCGGGCGTCGGCCCCGAGCACGCGCTCTACAAGGAGACCGGCCGCGCCGAATACGTGAGCGCGACCGACCGCGAGGCGCTCGACGCGACGCTCGCGCTTGCGCGCCTCGAAGGCATCCTCCCCGCCCTCGAGAGCGCGCACGCGGTCGCGCACGCGATGAAGCTCGCCGCGACCCTTCCGCGCGACGCGCACGTCGTCGTCACCCTCTCCGGCCGCGGCGACAAGGACGTGCACACCCTCATGAGGGAGCTGGAGGGCCGCGCGTGAGCGCGCTCGCGAAGGCCTTCGCGGACCGCGGCGGCCGCCCGCTCCTTGCGGGCTATCTCGTCGCGGGCGATCCCGACCTCGCGGCGAGCGAGGCATACATGCGCGCGCTTCTCGACGTCGTCGACGTGCTCGAGATCGGGGTCCCGTTCAGCGACCCGATCGCCGACGGGCCGACCATCCAGGCCGCGGCCGCCCGCGCCCTCGCGAAGGGCGCGAAGCCCGCGGACGCGCTCGCCCTCGCGGCGCGATTGCGCAAGGCCTCGTCGAAGCCCATGGTCGCGATGACGTACTACAATCCGATCCTGCGCGCGGGCCTCGACCGCTTCGCGGCCGACGCGCGCGCGGCGGGCCTCGACGGCGTCATCGTGCCCGACCTCCCGTTCGAGGAGTCGGGGCCCGCGCGGAGGGCTTTCGACGCGGCGGACCTCGACCTCGTGCAGCTCGCCTCGCCCGCGACGCCCCCGGCGCGCATGGCGAAGCTCGCCGAGGCGACGCGCGGCTTCCTCTACCTCGTGAGCGGCTACGGCGTCACGGGCGCGCGGGGCGACCTCGACCCGCGCGTCTCCGACCTCGTGCGGACGGCGAAGCGCGCCGCCGGCAAGACGCCGGTCGCGGTGGGATTCGGCGTCTCGAAGGCCGAGCACGTGAAGACGCTCGCGCAAGCGGGGGCGGACGGCGTCATCGTCGGGAGCGCCTTCGTCTCGCGGGTCGCCGAGCGCGTCGCGCCGGCGGACCTCGCCCGCTTCGCCGCGTCCCTGCGTTAGGGTCCCGTGAAGTTGATCTCGTTGCCGTCGGGGTCGAGCAGGCCGAAGACGACGCCGCCCCAGGGCGCGCGCGCCGGCGGATAGGACGTCTGCGCGCCGCGCGCGACGTACGCCGCGTGGGCCTTCTCCGCGTCCGCGACGTCGAGGAAGAGGCCGCTCGGGCCGCCGACCCTGCGGCCGCCTTCGCCCTCCTGCCGCTCGTGGATCGCGATCGCGACGCCGCGGGCGGGACCGAACTCGGCCCACTTCGCGCGGGGCAGGGCGCGGCGCTCGGGGAGGCCGATGACGTCCTTGTAGAAGGCGCGGCATTCCGCGAAGCGTCGGACGTGGAGCGTTGCGAGCGTGAACCGGGCGCGCGGCGCGCGGGGTCGGGCGGGCACGAGCGCGGGAGGGCCTCGCGCTTTGAAAGCGTTGCGCTCAGTGGATCACGACGGACTTCACGCCGACGGCCTGGCGGATCTCCGCGATCGCGTCGAGCGGGACGGCGGATTCCGTCACGACGTGCAGGCGGGGCTCCTCGACGAGGTCGGGATCGTCCACGATCGCCTGGCGGATCGAGAGGCCGTGCTCGGCGAGGACGCGCGCGACGTCCGCGAGGATGCCCGGCTTTCGCGCGTCGCTCGGGACGATCTCGATCGCGCCCCAGCCGAGGGCGGGCGCCGCGTCCTTGAGGTGGCAAGTCGGCAGGAGGCGCTCGTACACGCGCGCGAGGTCCGGCGTGCGGCGGATCGTCTCGATCGTCGCGCCGATGATGCGCCGGTCCACGCCGACGGCGCGCGCGAGCGCCATGTCCGAGACCGCGACGCGGCCCGCAAAGATGCCGTCCGCGCGAACCGCGAAACCGTGGGCGAGGAGCGCCTGGGCGACGCGGCTTTGGGCGGGAAAACGGGCGAAGTGGCGCGTCAGGAGGTCCCACATGATGCCCAGATTCGTGCAAGGGACCATGGAGATTGCGCAGGAAGGTGCACTTCGGGACAGCGCATTGTACATATGTGGGGAGCGATCCACGCTTCCAGGCGTTTGAAAGGAAAGCTTAAATTTGGGAGCTTTCACTCTCAAGCCGGGATCACCCCATGACACATATTGGCAAGGCTCGTCGGCTGCGACGTCTCGTCGACGCCGCGGGCCGGGCCGTCCTCATCCCGATGGACCACGGCGTCTCGAACGGTCCCGTCGACGGCCTCGTCGACCCGCGCGCGGCCGTCGCTGCCGTCGCCCGCGGCGGCGCGACGGGCGTCATCGTCCACAAGGGCCTCGTGCGGACGATCGACGGCGCGCTCGGGGCGACCCCGCTCCTCGTCCACCTCTCGGCCTCCACCGCGCTCAATCCGCGCCCGAACGACAAGCGTCTCGTCGGCACCGTCGAGGAGTGCGTCGCCCTCGGGGCCGACGCCGTTTCCATCCACGTCAACGTGGGCGACGAGCGCGAAAGCGACATGCTCGAGGACTTCGGCCGCGTCTCGGCCGACTGCGAGCGTCTCGGCATGCCGCTCCTCGCCATGATGTATCCGCGGGGGAAGGACATCCGCGACCCGCACGCGGTCGAGAACGTGAAGCACGTGACGCGCCTCGCCGCCGAGCTCGGCGCGGACATCGTGAAGGCGCCCTACACCGGCTCCGTCGAGACCTTCCGCGAGGTCGTCCGCGGGTGCCCCATGCCGGTCGTCATCTCAGGGGGACCGCGCAGCGAGTCTCCCGAGGCCTTCCTGCGCATGGTCGCCGACGCGCGCGCGGCGGGCGGCGCGGGCGTCTCCGTGGGACGGAACGTGTGGCAGCACGCCTCCCCGGAGGCCATGACGAGGGCCATCTCCGCAATCGTTTTCAAAGGGGCGAGCGTAGACGACGCCCTCAGGGCCCTCAAGGCGTGAGGTGGGGTGTCATGTCGGCAAACGCGCGGACGGATGCGGGGGAGCGCGCCCTCGTGCGCGTCGCCGGACCCGACGCCAAGCGCCTCCTCACGACCGCGCTCGAGCGCGGCTTCTCGACCTTCGTCGTCGACCACGGTCGCGAAGCCGACTTCAGGTCGCTCGGCCACCTCCGGCTCCTCACCCTCGCGAAGGACGCCCTCCTCGAGGACGGCCGCAAGGTGGCCGCGCGCGTCGAGATCGCGACGCCCGAAGACCAGACGCGCGCCCTCGCGCTCGTCGGCCGCGAGCCCGGCCTGCTGGTTGCCGCCCGCGACTGGAAGATCATCCCGTACGAAAACCTGATCGCCGCCTGTCGAAGCCGCGGAACGCGCCTCCTCGTCGAGGCCGCGACCGTGGAGGAGGCGACCCTCGCGCTCGACGCCCTCGAGGTCGGCGTCGACGCCGTCGTCCTCGCGCCGCGCGACGCCGGCGACGTCGTGGCGCTCGCGAACGCGCTCGCCGCCCGCGCGGGCGACGCGGTCGACCTCGTCGAGGCGACCGTGACCGAGATCAGGCCCGTGGGTTCCGGGGACCGCGTCTGCCTCGACACCGCGAGCGTGCTCAGACCGGGCGAAGGCATCCTCGTCGGCAGCTCCTCCTCCGCGCTCTTTCTCGTCCACGCCGAGACGCTCGACTCCGGCTACGTGAACGCGCGCCCCTTCCGCGTGAACGCCGGACCCGTGCACGCGTACGCCCTCCTGCCGGGCGGGAAGACGCGGTACCTCTCCGAGATGCGCGCGGGCGACGAGACGCTCGTCGTCGCGTCCGACGGTCGCGCGCGTCGCGTCGTGCTCGGCCGCGTGAAGATGGAGACCCGACCGCTCGTCCTCGTGGCCGCGGAGGCGTACGGCCGCCGCTTCACGACCCTTCTCCAGAACGCCGAAACCATCCGGCTCGTCCGCCCCGGAGGCGACGGCGTGAGCGTCGTCGACCTCAAACCCGGCGACCGCGTCCTCGTGCGGCTCGAGGAGGGCGGACGCCACTTCGGTACCGCGATCGCCGAAACCATCGAGGAGCGCTGAAAACCATGACCCTGGTCGTCGTCTCGCTCGCCCAAGCCACGCCCGAAGCCATGATCGCCGCCGCGCGCCGCGCGGGCGACGCGGCCGATCTTCTCGAGGTCCGCGCGGATCGGCTCGACAAGCTCGACGGGAAAGTGCTTGAGCTCCTCGCGCGCGACGTGCGTCGACCCGCGCTTCTCACGATCCGGCCGAAGCGCGAAGGCGGCTCCTTCAAGGGCAGCGAGACCGAGCGCCGCGACCTCCTCATCCACGGCCTCGAGATCGGGTTCGAATACCTCGACGTCGAGGCGGACGCGTCCTTCGCGGACGGGCTCATCGCGCAGGCCCACCGGCGCGGCGCGCACGTCATCCTCTCCCGGCACGTCCTCGACGGGCCCGCGCCGGACGCGGACGCGATCCTCGCCTTCCTCAAGGAGTGCAAGGACCGCGGGGCGTGGTGCGGCAAGGTCGCGATCGAAGCGAAGTCGCCGCGCGATCTCGCGGCCCTCGTGCACGCGAGCCTCGAGGCGCGGCGCCGCGGCTACCCGGCCGCGGTCATGGCCGTGAACGAGGCCGCCCTCCGCCTCCTCGCGCCGACGCTCGGATTGAGGCTCGTCTACGCCGCGATCCCGGGCGAGCCCCTCGCGGCGCCCGGCCAGCTTCCCGCGGACGAGATCGCGAGCGTCCACGCCGCGCTCACGCGCGTGCGCGGCTCGACGAAGACCGCGTTCATCCTCGGCGACCCCGTCGACCACTCGCTCTCGCCCGCGTTCCAGACGGCGGCGTTCAAGGCCGCCGGCATCGACGCGATGTACGTTCCTTGGCACGTCGCGCCCGCGGACCTCCCGCGGGCCATCCAGGGGCTCGCGGCGAAGCGGTCGCTCCTCGGCGCGAACGTGACCGTGCCGCACAAGACCGCGATCCTGCCCCTCCTCGACCGTCTCGACGCCTCCGCGCGCGCGGCGGGCGCCGTGAACACGCTCGTCCCGACGGACGGCCACCTCGTCGGGCACAACACGGACGGCGCGGGCGCGCTCGACGCGCTTGCGGCGGCCGGCATCGGCGTGGAGGGGGCGCGCGTCCTCATCCTCGGAGCCGGGGGCACGGCGCGCGGCGTCGGGCGCGCCTTCGCCGACGCGGGCGCGCGCGTCGCGCTTACGAACCGGTCGCCCCGTCGCGCGGAGGAGGCCGCCCAGGTCCTCGGCGTCGCGACCGCGTCCTGGCGCAACCTCGAGACGCTCGTCGCGGAGGCGGACCTCGTGGTGAATGCGACGCCTCTCGGCCTCGAACCCGGCGAGGATCCGCTCGCGGGCATCCCGATCCCGAAGAGCCTCGCGCTCCTCGACGCGCCCTACCGCACGGGCGGCACGGATCTCGTCCGCCGGGCCCAGAAGGCCGGGGCCAAGGTCGTGCGCGGCGAAAGCATGCTGCTCTACCAGGGCGCGCGGGCGTTCTCGCTCTGGACGGACCTCCCCGCGCCGCTCCACGTCATGCGCCGCGCGCTCCTTGCGCAGGGAGTCGAGGCATGAGCGTCGGAAGGGCGCGCGCCTGGGGCGCGGTCTCCGTCGTGAACGGGATCGCGACCGGCGAGGGCGCCTCGATGGCCGTCGGCCTTTCCACGACGGCGACGGTGGAGCTCATCGAGGAGACGGACGCGATCGAGGTCTCGATCGGCGGCGACCCTGGGGAGGATCCCACGCTCGCGCGCGAGGTCGTGCGCCGCGTGTGCGTCCGCGCGGGCGTCGCGCACGGCGCGCGCGTCGCGACGGAAAGCGACATCCCCGTGTCGCGCGGCCTCAAGTCCTCCTCCGCCGCGGCGAACGCGGTCGCGCTTGCAACGAACGAGGCGCTCAAGATCCTCGAAGGACGGGGACTCCCCGAGCGCGACCTGCTCGATTGCGCGATCGACGCGGCCCTCGCCGCGAAGGTCACGATCACGGGCGCGTTCGACGACGCGACCGCGAGCCTCCACGGCGGCCTCTCGGTCACGGACAATCGCGCGCGCAAGGTCTACGCCCGGCACGCTCCGCCCGCGGGCCACGTCGCGGTCGTGCGCGTGCCCGACCGCAAGGTGAGGACCCTCGCCGTGCGCGACCTCGCGTACGACGCCATCGCCCCCGTCGCGCGCCGCGCGCACGCGCTCGCGCGCTCGAACGAGTGGGCCGAGGCGATGACATTGAACGGCCTCGCATACGGCGCGCTTTACGGGATCGACCCGGCCCCGGCGCTCGCGGCGCTCGCCGCGGGCGCTCGCGGCGCGAGCGTCTCCGGCACCGGTCCCGCGATCGCCGCGATCGCGCCCGAGGGCAAGGCCGACGCCGTCGCGCGCGCGCTTGCGGGCGGCGACGCGCGCGTCGTCACCGTCCCGCTCGTCTCCTCCAAGGCCGAGGTGATATCGTGCTGAAGGTCGCCCCGAGCACGGTTTCGGGAACGACGGCGGCGCCGCCGTCGAAATCCTACACGCACCGCGCGCTCGTCCTCGGCCTCCTCTCGGAGCGCTCCGAGGTCGTGGAGCCCCTCCTCAGCGAGGACCCGCTCGCGACGCTCGCGTGCGTCGAGCGCCTCGGGGCGAAGGTCGAACGCTTCGAGGACCGCGTGCGCCTCGAAGGCGGCGCCGTTGCGACCCCCGCGGACGTGCTCGATGCGAAGAACTCGGGCACGACGCTCCGCATCCTCACCGCCGTCTCGGCTCTTGCGCCCGGGACCTCGGTGCTCACGGGCGACGCGAGCCTGCGCCGGCGGCCCATGCAGCCGCTCTTCGACGCGCTCCGCCCGCTCGGCGTCGAAGCGTACTCGACGCGCGGCAACGGGTGCGCGCCCGTCGTCGTCCGCGGCACGCTCGAAGGCGGCGAAACGACGATCGCGGGGGACGTCTCGAGCCAGTTCGTGTCCGCGATCCTTCTCGCGGCCACCCGCGCCGAGCACGCGACGGACCTCATCCTGACGACGCCCCTGAAGAGCCGGCCGTACGTCGACATCACGCTCGACATGATCGCGCGCTTCGGGGGCGCCGCCGCGGCCACGCCGGACGGCTTCTCGGTTCCCGGCGGACAGGCCCTTGCCGGCGCGGTCTACCGCGTCCCCGGCGACTGGTCGTCCGCGGCCTTCCCATGGTGCGCGGCCGCCGTGACGGGCGGCGAGGTCACGGTCACCAACCTCGACATGGCTTCGAGCCAAGGCGACCGCGCGATCCTCGGCGCGCTCGAGGCCTTCGGTTGCAACGTGAAGGCCGGCGACGGCATCGCGACCGTGAGGGGCGGGGACCTCCGGGGCATCCGTTGGGATCTCTCCGACACGCCCGACATGTTTCCGGCGCTCGCGGCCGTCGCCGCGCACGCGCGCGGCGAGACGGTCCTTTCGGGGGCGGCGCACCTCCGCTACAAGGAATCCGACCGCATCGCGGCCATGGTGAGCGAGTTGCGCCTCATGGGGGTCGACGCGGACGAGCGTCCCGACGGCGCCGTGATCCGCGGCGGCCGGAAGCTTTCGGGCGCCAAGGTGACGAGCCTCGGCGACCACCGCATCGAGATGGCGCTCGTCGTCGCGGGTCTCGCGGCCGAGGGCGCGACGGTGGTCGACGACCACGAGAGCCACGCCGTCTCCTACCCTCGCTTCCTCGAGGAGTTCGCGCGTCTCGGCGCGCGCCTTGAGGTGGTGTCGTGAACACGCTCGGCGGCCTCTTCCGGTGGTCCATCGTCGGCGAGAGCCACGGCCGCATCGTGGGCGTGCTCGTCGACGGCGTCCCGCCGGGACTCCCGTTCGGCGAGGCCGACGTGCAGCCCGACCTCGACCGGCGCCGTCCGGGCCAATCCCTCCTCACGACCCAGCGCCGCGAAACGGACCAGGTCCAGATCCTGAGCGGCGTGCATGACGGCCGAACGACGGGCGCGCCCGTCCTCATGACCCTCGCGAACGAGGACAAGGAGTCCGCCGCGTACGAACGGGCGCGCGACACGCCGCGACCCGGCCATTCCGACTACCCGGCGCGCGTCCGGTTCAAGGGGTTCAACGATCCGCGCGGGGGCGGCATGTTCTCCGGCCGGCTCACCGCCTGCGCCGTCATGGCGGGCGCGCTCGCGCGGCGCGTCCTCGAGCCTTCGGGCATCGAGGCCGCGGCGCATGCCGTGCGCATCGGCGCCGTCGCGACGGACGCGGCCCTCGGCGTGGGCGAGATCCGCGAGAACGTGGAGAAGACCCCCGCGCGCTGCGCCGTCCCGGCCGTCGCCGAGCGCATGGTCGCGGAGGTCCTCGCCGCGCGCGACGACCTGGATTCCGTGGGCGGCGTCGTGGAATGCGTCGTCGAAGGTCTCCCGGTGGGCCTCGGCGAGCCCGTCGCCGATTCGGTCGAAGGACTCCTCGCCCACGCCCTCTTCGCCGTCCCCGCCGTGAAGGGCGTCGAGTTCGGGGACGGCTTCGCGATCTCGGCGCGGAGGGGAAGCGAGGTCCGCGACGAATACGTCGTCGACAAAGCGGGCGCCGTCCGCACGCGCGCGAACCACAACGGCGGCGCGCTCGGCGGCCTCACGACCGGCATGCCGCTGCGTTTCCGCGTCGCCTTCAAGCCGACCTCGTCGATCCCGCGCGAGCAGGCCACCGTCGACCTCGCGACCGGCGAGCCCGCGACCCTCAAGGTGAAGGGCCGCCACGACCCCTGCATCGTCCCGCGCGCCGTGCCGGTCGTCGAGGCCGTCGCGAGGTGCGTCCTCGCCGACCTCGTCCTGCGGCGCCGCGCGTCGGAGGGCGTCGCGTGACCGCGCCCGGCGACCTCGCGAAGATGCGCGAGGAGATCAAGCGCCTCGACGCGGACATCGTCCGCCTCGCGGCCGGCCGCGTGGCGCTCGCCCGCTCCATCGGCGAGGCGAAGCGCGCGATGGGTCTCCCGATCCGCAACTACGCGGTCGAGGCGGAGGTCATCGCCGACGCGCGCGCCCAGGCGACGTCGCTCGGCCTCGACCCGGGCCTCGCCGAGGAGACCATGAAGCTCCTCATCGCGGAGGCCCTCCGCGCCCAGGAGCGGGACCGCCGGAGCGCCTCGAAGGCGTCGGCGACCGGCTCGCGGGCCCTCGTCGTCGGCGGCCGCGGCGCGATGGGCTCCTGGTTCTGCGAGTTCCTCGATTCGAAGGGCATGAGCGTCGCCGTGAGCGACCCGCGCGGCGCGCACGCGAACTACGCCGCGGTCGGCGACTACCGCGACGCCGCGGGCTCGTTCGACGTCGTCGTCGTCGCGGTTCCCCCGGCCGCCGCCGCGAACGTCCTTGACAGGCTCGAGGGCGCGACCGAAGGGCTCGTGTTCGACATCGCGAGCCTCAAGTCGCCCCTCGCCGGCGCGCTCCGACGGCTCGCAGCAAAGGGCATGAACGTGACGAGCGTGCACCCGATGTGGGGACCTTCGACGGACCTCCTCGCCTCGCGCAACCTCGTCCTCTGCGACTGCGGCGCGTCCGACGCGACGCGCGCGGCCCGCGCCCTCTTCGAGGACACCGCGGCGAACCTCGTCGACGTCCCGCTCGAGGAGCACGACACCTACATGGCGTACACGCTCGGCCTGCCCCACGCGCTCAACATCGTCTTCAGCGAAGCCGCCCGATCGAGCCCGTACCCCCTCGCGGCGCTCGCCCCGCTCGGGGGCCCGACCTTTACGAAGCAGACGCGCGTCGCGGCCGAGGTCGCGCACGAGAACGCGGAGCTCTACCGGCAGATCCAGAAGCTGAACGCCCGCACGCCCGACGTCTACGCGGCCCTTCGCGAAGCCCTCGCGCGCCTCGAGGCGAGCCTCGATGACGAGGCCGCCTTCCGCGCGATCATGGAGGATGCGCGACGCTTCCACGCGGGGGTGACGCCGTGAGGGTCATGAAGTTCGGCGGCACGAGCGTCGGATCCGGCGAGATGCTCGTCCGCGTGTCGGACATCGTCGCCGCGTCCCCCGGGGGCCGCGTCGTCGTCATCAGCGCGATGAGCGGCGTCACCGACGCCATCCTCGCGGCGCTCGACAAGGTCCGCCGGGACGAGAGCGCGATCGATCCCTTCCTGGCCTCGCTGCGCGACCGCCATCTCAAGGCGATCGAGGACGCGGGCGTCTCCGACGTCGAGGCGGACCGCGCGCGACGCGAGATCGACGAGCTCGTCCAGAAACTCGAACGCCTCCTCTACGGCATCGCCTACACGGAGGAGCTCACGGGCAAGTCGCGCGATCTCGCCGTCTCCTTCGGCGAGCGCCTCGCGGTGCGCGCCCTCGCCGCGACCCTTCGATCCCGCGGGACCCCGGCGGAGGCGCTCGACGCGGACGCCGCGGGCGTCGTCACGGACGGCGTCTTCGGCAACGCGAGCCCCATCATGCCGGAGGTCGAGCGCAACCTCGCGAGGACCGTGACGCCGCTCGTCGAGCGGGGCGTCGCGCCGGTCGTCACCGGCTTCTTCGGGGCCGACCCCCTCGGTCACGTGACGACCTTCGGCCGCGGCGGGTCGGACTACACGGCGAGCATCGTCGCCGCCGCGCTCCGCGCCGAGCGGCTCGAGGTCTGGAAGGACGTCGACGGCTTCCTCACGGCGGACCCGCGCGTGATCAAGGAAGCCGCGCCGATCGACGTCATGACGTACGACGAGGCGGCGGAGCTCGCCTACGTCGGCGCGAAGGTGCTGCACCCGCGGACGGTCGAGCCCGTCAAGGAGCGCGGCATCCCCATCTACGTGCGCGCCACGTTCGATCCCGCGGGCGAAGGCACGCTCATCACCTCCGACACGCCCGCGACGGCCCTGTCCCTCCGCAGCTGCGCGACGAAGGGCAAGCTCGCGATCATCCGCCTCTACGGCCCCGGCATGGCGTACACGCCCGGCATCGGCAAGAAGGTCTTCGCGGCGCTCGGCGACGCGAAGGTCAACGTCTACAACATGGCCGCGAGCCAGGCGAGCTTCGCGCTCCTCGTGAACGAGGAGGACCTCGACCGCGGCGTCAAGGCGCTCGAGGCCATGCACGAGGGCATCATCCAGTCGGTCGAGGGCATCCGCGACATGACCCTCGTCTGCGTCGTCGGCCGCGGCATCGGGTCGACGCACGGCACGGCCGGTCGCGTTTTCACGGCCGTCGGGAACGCGGGCGTCAACATCGAGATGATCGGCGTCGGCGCCTCCGACATCGCGCTCAACTTCGTGATCCGGTCGCGCGACGCGGAGCGATGCCTCGTCGCCATCCACGACACGTTCTTGAAGAAGGAGCCCCGCAGGAAAGGAGCGAGCAAGCCATGACAAAGCGCGTGAAGGTCGCCGTGCTCGGCGCGACGGGCGCCGTGGGCCAGAGATTCATCGAGCTCCTCGAGAACCACCCGGTCTTCCAGGTGTCGGAGCTCGTCGCGAGCGAGCGCTCGGCGTCCAAGACGTACGGGGAGGCCGCGAACTGGATCCTCGCGTCCCCGATGCCCAAGGCCGCGCGCGACCGCGAGGTGCGGCTTGCGACGGACGACCTCGACGCGGACGTGTGCTTCAGCGCCATCCCGTCCGGGATCGCGGGCAAGGTCGAGACCGATCTCGCCGCGCGCGGCTACAAGGTCTTCTCGAACGCCAAGGACCACCGCATGGACGCGGATGTCCCCCTCATCATCCCCGAGGTCAATCCGGAGCACGCGGCGCTCGTCGAGCGCCAGCGCACGGACGGTTTCATCGTCACGAACGGGAACTGCGTCGGCATCCCGCTCACGATGGCGCTGAAGCCCCTCCACGACAAGTGGGGCGTCGAGCGCGTGAACGTCGTGAGCTTCCAGGCCGTCTCGGGCGCCGGCTATCCCGGGGTCCCGAGCCTCGACATCCTCGGCAACGTCATCCCGTACATCGGCAACGAGGAGGAGAAGGTCGAGACCGAGCCGCTCAAGATGCTTGGCAAGCTCGGGTCGCGCGGCGTCGTCCCGGCCCCCATCGCGATCAGCGCGACGTGCGTCCGGGTTCCGGTCGAGGAGGGTCACTCCCTCGCGGCCCATGTGCAGCTCAAGAAGAAGGCGAAGAGCGAGGACGTCGCCGCCCTGATGGCCGCCTGGCGAGGCCGACCCCAGGAGCTGAAGCTCCCCAGCGCGCCGAGATCGCCGCTCGTCGTGCGCTTCGAGGCGAACCGTCCGCAGCCCCGGCGGGACATCCTTGAAGGCAACGGCATGGCCGTGAGCGTGGGGCGCGTCCGTGCCGATCCGCTCGCGAGCGTGAAATTCTTCCTGACGAGCGCGAACACGATCCGCGGCGCCGCGGGGTGCAGCATCCTGAACGCGGAGCTCTTCCACGCCGAAGGCCGCCTCTGACGACGGGCCCGGGAAAGGATCAAGACGCAAGCGCGCGGTCCGGCTCTCTCCAGGGGGGCTATCATTGCGCGCACGAGCCAACGTCCCGCAGAAGGTCCTGATCCCGATCGTTCTCGCCGTGCTCGCGGCCTCCCCTTCCGTGAGCTCGTCGTTCGCGGCCGGCGGGCTTCCCGCGATCGCGCTGGAGGCCGAATCGGTCACGCTCGGTCCTCACGCGTCGAGGCTCGGCAGCCTCCGCGAGGGTCTCTTCCTGGGGGAGAACGTCTCCCACACGGGTCAGAAGGCCCCCTTCGGCGACGAAGTCGCCTCGATCGCCCCGGCCCGGCCCGCGAAGCGGGCGGATCCCGTCGAGCCGGAACCGGTCGACCCCGAACGCCTGCCGCCAGTTACCGCCTCCACCACCCCGCGGCGCCTCCATCCGCCCATCGTCATCGCGGACAACGCGGGGTTCGCGTCCCCCTCCTCGGGCGTCGTGCGGGGACGCGGCACCGCCGTCGACCCCTACGTCATCGAAGGGTGGGAGATCGTGGGCGGCGAGAACACGACCGCGATCGTGGTGCGCAACACCACGGCGCACGTGATCATCCGGGACCTCCTCATCCGCAGCGTCCACGATCGGCCCACGTCGGCCTTCTTCGGCTTCGACCTCGCCGACGTGGCGAACCTCGCCTTCGAGGGCAACATCGTGCTCCACACGAGCCACGCCGGCCGCGTGTTCGCCCGCGGGGACGTCGTTCCCGCGAACGTCCGTTTCGAGGGCAACCTCGTCCGCGACATGTTCGCGAGCCCGTCGAGCGACCTCACGAACCTCCGCGGGTGCATCTGGGACATCTGGCAGGGCGGCGAATGGTGCACGGGCGTGGAGGTCGCCGGGCGCGGGCTCGTCATCGCGGGTAACGCCTTCGTCGACGCGCCGACGCGCGACGCGGCGCTCTACGGATCGAACGTCCACGGCGCCCACGTCCGCGACAATCTCTTCCATCGGGCCGGGGGCATCTGGCTCAGCGGGAACGGCAACCTCGTCGAGAACAACACCCTGGAGCACACGTGGGCGCGGTCGGGACGGAGCCTTTCGGACGGCCACATCACGCGGTTCGACTGGGACATCGGGGTCTACCCGGACGCTCGCGATTACCACGGCGGCATCGCCGTCGTGGGGAACGACGCGACCATCCGCGCGAACCTGCTGCGCTCGGCGGACGGCGTGTTCGTCGGAAGCGACCGGTACGCTTCCCTCGTCCGCCGCGCCCTCGTCGAAGCGAACGTCCTCGAGCGCGCGGGAGGCGTCCACGTCGTCTGGGCGACGGACGTCGAGGTCCTCGACAACGACATCGACGGCCTCGGCGTCTGGGTCTTCGGCGCCGAGCGCGTCCGCATCGCCGCGAACGCGGTGACGACCGTCGCCGACGACGGCGTCCTCCTCTACTTCAGCTACCGCGGTCACGTCGAGAACAACACCCTCGTCGGGGACCCCCTCCTCGGCGCGAACTGGTACGGCATCCGCCTCCTTGGGTGGGATGGACACGGCCGCTTCCGTCCCGTCGTCGGGCATCACGTCCTCGCCGACAACCTCGTCACGGGCTTCGACCGCGTGGCGCTCGCCGTCGTCGCGCCCGAGTTCGAGGCCGGCCGCTTCGAGACCGTCCACGACAACCTCGTCGTGCGAAACCGCTTCGAGAACTCCACCTGGGGCTATCTCTTCCTCGGCGTCGCGCGCCTGACGCTTCGCGACAACGTCGCCGCGGACGTCCGCTACGGCATCCGGTTCTACCCGTTCTACACCGACCGCAACATCGACCACGACATCGACGGGAGCAACGTCGTCAACGGACGACCCCTCCTCTTCGTGACGCGCGCCTCGGAGGTCGACGTGAACGGCAACCTCACGCAGTACCACGCCGTCATCGTCCTGCGCGCCGACCGCGTCGCTGTGCGCAACCAGGTGATGCGCGACGGCGGCGACCGCGTCTTCCTTTACCGCGTCAAGGACGCGGTCGTCGAGCGCAACGTCTTCGGCGGCAACTGGAACAGCGTCGTCGCGACGAACTCCAACCTCACCGTGCGATCCAACACGTTCGAGGACGACGCGCAGAACGGCGTGAGCTTCTTCGCCGACTGGTGGCCCGTCCGCACGATCGCGCGCGCGGTCATCGAGGACAACCTGTTCACCTCGCGCGACGCGCCGGGCTGGTATCCCACGAGGACGGAGGGGCGGGACCTCGGGCACGCGGCGCTCGAGATCATCGGGGCCGACGCCCCGACGATCCGCAACAATCTCTTCGAGAACCGCCACGTCGGGGCGAACCTCCGCGTCGCTCGCGCGCCCGTCGTCGAGGACAACGTCTTCCGCGGCGCGGGGACCGCCATCAAGAGCATCGGCTCGGCCTACGGTCTCGTGCGCGGAAACCTCATCGAGCGCGCCCACATGGGCATCGTCGACGCGGGGGGCATCCGGGACGTTGTCGAAAACAACGTCGTCCTGGACGCGAAGTACGGCATCGCCTCGGACGGCTACCGCGTGACGATCCGGGACAACGTCGTCTCCTTCGGGGAGATCGGCGTCTATCTGGGCGCCTACCTCAACCTGGCCTCGGCCTCCGGGGAAGTCCACCGCAACCTCGTCGTGGCCGACCATCCGACCGTCTTCACCGGCGTCGGGATCTACATCGACCACACGACCTACGGCGAGGTCATCCGCGTCGAGAACAACACGGCGCACGTGGCGCAAGGGTTCGGCCTCGTCGACGTGAGGCCCGAATGCTGGACCGCGACGCCGAGCTTCATCGCGCGCGCGAACCGCGTCGAATGGAGCGCCGTGGGCCTGTACCTCTGGTGCACGAAGGGCGACGTCGCGATCCCCGCGAAGGCGTACGTCGTCGCGGACAACCACGTGCGCGGCAATATGTGGGGCATCTATCTCGAGCAGCTGTCGACCTCGTCGTGGTCGCTCGACGCGAAGCGGAACTGGTGGGGCAGCGCGCGCGGCCCGACCCATCCCGCGAACCCGGCGGGCGACGGCGACGCGGCGGGCGGGACCGTCGCCGGCACCGTCGCGTACGACCCCTGGCTCGAGGCGCCGCCCGCCCGCGGCGTCGCGGACCTCGGCCTCACGCTCTCGGGGCCTTCCTCCGCGACCGCGGGCCTGCCCGCGACCTTCGGGGTCGCCGCAGCTTCCGCCGTCGAGCGCGCGCTCCTCGCCACGGGCGAGGGCCGGCTCCCGCGCGCCTACGAGGGTCTTCCCGCCGCGGTCGCGCACACGTTCGCCACGGCGGGCGACCGTCGCGTCGTCGCGGCGGCCGCGGCCCCCGGCGCCCACGGCCTGGCTTCGCTCGCGGTCGGCGTGGCGAACCCTCCCCCCTCGGTCCACCCCTCCGTCCTGGGCCTCGCCGTCGCCGGCCGACCCGCCGTCCTCGACGCCCGCGTCTCGGCCGTGGACGCCGGGTACACCGCCTCGATCCGTTGGACGTTCCCGGACGGCGCCGTGTCGACGGCCACGGCGCCGGCGCCCGCCCCGTCGCCCGCCGCCCGCGAGGTAACGCCCCTGCGGGCGCCCGTCCTCTCCGGGCCCCTCGCGCGCGTCGCCGTCTTCACTGAGGGCCCCGCCGCGGACCGCGTCGACGAGATCGCCGCGCTCGGCGGCGCGGTCCGACGCGTCTGGACGCTCGTCGACGGGTTCTCGGCCGTCCTCCCGGAGGACGCCGTCGCGCGCCTCGAAGCGCAGGACTGGGTCCGCGCGGTCGTCCGCGACGAGCCCATGGAGCTCGCCGCCCTCGCGGCCCACCGCGAGACGCGCGTGCGCGAAGCCGCCGACCTCGGCTTCCTCGGCCGCGGCGTCGCGGTCGCGGTGGTCGACTCCGGCATCACGGACGCGCACCCCGACCTCGAAGGCCAGGTCCTCGAAGGGGTCGACTGGAGCTGGAACTGCGACACCGCGCCGCCGTGCCCGAACGCGGACGACGAGCTCAAGCACGGTACCGGCGTCGGGGGCGCGATCGCGGGGCTCGGCCGCCTCTCGAACGGGGCCCACGCGGGCGTCGCCCCCGGCGCGAAGCTCGTCGACGTGAAGGTCATCGACCGGGACCCGATCGCCCGCGACGCGTACGTGCCGACGCTCGATGGCCTCGACTGGATCGCCGAGAACCACGAACGCCTCGGGATCCGCGTGGTCTACGTCGGCCTCGTCCGCTCGTGCCAGTTCGACATGTGCTTCCCCGACCACCGCGCGAACCGGCAGCCGATCGACGCCTTCGGCGACTTCGCCGACGCGCTCGTCGAGCGGGGCCTCGTCGTCGTCCTCCCCGCCGGGAACCGCGGGCTCTGGGGCCGCCCGGACATCGCGCCCGACGACCCGCTCGCCTTCGACGCGCGCAACCGCATCACGCCTCCCGGCAACGCCCGCCTCGGGATCACCGTCGGGGCCGTCGAGGACCACGGCACCCCCGATTGGAGGGACGACACGCTCGCGTCGTTCTCCTCCCGCGGCGGCGGGCTTTCCCGCGGGAAGCCCGATCTCGTCGCGCCCGGGGTCGCCGTGACGGCGCCCGTGTCGTTCGCCGGGCGCCACAGCGCGTCGGCCTTCACGGGCACCTCGTTCGCGGCCGCCCAGGTCGCCGGGATCGCGGCCCTGCTCCTCGAGAAGGACCCCTCGCTCGATCCCGCCGGCGTGAAGGACGCGCTCCTTGCGACGGCCCGCAAGCTCCCGTCGGACCCGGGACCCACGCCGAACGCCGCCTTCGGATGGGGCCTCGTCGACGCCGTCGCCGCCCTCGAGCGCGTCGACGGCGCGACCCCGTCGCGGCCCGTGCTCACGTTCCCGACGCCGGGCCGCCACGCCCTCACGGTCGCGGTCGTCGACAACCTCGGTCGGGAAACGGTCGAGACGGTGCAGGTCGCGGTCCACGGCGTCATCCCCAGCTTCACGTGGTCGCCCGCGACCGCGGGCGTGGGCGAGCTAGTCGCCTTCGCGGACCGCTCCGTCGCCCTCGAGGGCGCCGCGCTCTCCTTCGCGTGGGAGTTCGGCGACGGGTCGACGAGCGCCGAGCGCAACCCGACGCACGCCTACGCCGCGCCAGGCCTCTACCGCGTGAACCTGACCGTCACCGAAGCGGACGTCGGAGCGTGGACCTACGAAGCGAAGGTCGCCGTCGGCAGCCTCGTCGCGAACGCCGGCCCCGACCGGACGGTGGACCGCGGCCGCGCCGCCGTCTTCGACGCGTCCCAAAGCCGCGGCGTCAACACCGCGATCAAGGACTATCTCTGGGACTTCGGCGACGGGACGCCCGTCGCGAAGGGCCGGGTCGTGACGCACGCCTTCGCCGACCTGGGCGTCTACCGCACGACCCTCACCGTCCGGGACGCGGCGGGCCGGACGTCGTCGGACACGATCGAGGTCACGGTCGTCCCGCCGTACGGCCTCCGCGTCGAGACACCGACCCTCCCGCCGGGATCCGCGATCGTCGCGAGCCCGGGCGAGACGCTCCGCATCCCCGTCACGGTCACCGCGACCGGGGAGCGCGACGACAACGTCTCGCTCCACGTGCTCGGCCTTCCCTCGGGGTGGAGCGCGAGCCTCGACGCGAGCCCGCCGATCGCCATCGAACGGGGCCAGTCCCGCGTCGTAAACGTCTCGCTCAAGGCCTCCTCGAGCGCAAGCGGTCCCGCGAGCGTCGTGGCCATCGTCCGCGCGACGAGCGAGAACGGGGCCACCGCGGCCTCGGTCGCCGTACGCGTCGAGGTGCCCCTCGTCGTGACCGCGACCCTCGCGAAGCCGCGCTACGGCATGGCGGAAGCCATCCATCTCCGCGTGCAGGCGACGTGGGCCGACGGACGGCCCGTCGCGGGCGTCCAGGCCCAGGCCGTCGTCTCGTGGGAACCCGGCCTCGAGGGCGTCACGCCCGGCCGCAAGAGCCCCGCGACGCGCAGCGCCACGTCCTCCACCGGACCGGACGGAACCGCCATCCTCGTCCTTCCGCCGGACCTCGGGCCCCTCCACGGTCCCGGCCGTCACGACGTGTCGCTGACGGCCTCCCTCGCGGCCCGCGTCGGTGTGCGTTCGCTCGTCTACGACGTGGGGGTGGTCGCCTGAGGCGCGCCGCCGTCGCCGTCCTCCTCGCGTTCCTCGTCCTCCCGGCGGCGTGGCCCGGGGAAGCGGCCGGGGAGCGCGGGTTCGCCCGCCTCGTCGTCGGCTTCGACGCGCTGCCCGACCTCGAGCGGGGAGACGAATACGCGGGAGCCCGCGTGGTCGCCCGCAACGACGCCCTCCGTTTCCTCGCGGTCGAGACGGACGATCCGACCCGCGTCCTCGCCTTCGCGGGTCGCGACCTTCGCGTGCGCTTCGTGGTCGAGGACGTCCACGCCCGCTGGATCGAAGCGATCCCGAACGACCCGCGCTACGCCGAGCAGTACGGGCCCCAGCAGATCCGCGCCCCCGAGGCCTGGGACGCGACCGTCGGGTCGACGACGCGCAACGTCTGCATCGTGGACACCGGAATGCGCGCGACCCACGAGGATCTCGCGGGCGCGCGTTACCTCGGCGGTCGCGACTTCGTGAACCTCGACGACGATCCCCGCGACGACAACGGCCACGGCACGCACGTCGCCGGCATCGCGGCCGCGACGACGGGGAACGGCAAGGGCATCGCGGGCGTCGCGCAGGTGGGGGTTCTCGCGGCCAAGGTCCTCGACGCCACGGGCCAGGGCTGGGCGAGCGACATCGCAAGCGGCATCACCTGGTGCGCCGACAACGACGGGCACGTCGTGAGCCTGAGCCTTGGGGGTCCGACGGCGTTCCTCCCGATGCAGATGGCGGTCGACTACGCTTGGCACCAGGGCTCGCTCGTCGTCGCCTCCGCGGGCAACGACGGCCCCTGCTCGAACTGCATCGGATACCCGGCCCGATACGCGAATGCGATCGCCGTCACGTGCACGACGCGTACTCTCGCGCGTTGCGACTTCTCGTCCTCCGGGGCGGAAGCGTGGATCGCGGCGCCCGGCGATTCCGTCCTGAGCGCGTGGCACGTCGCCGACGACGCCTATCAGTCCCTCTCGGGAACGAGCATGAGCGCGCCGCACGTTTCGGGCGCGGCGGCCCTCGTGTGGAGCGCGCTGCCCGCGCTCACGAACGCGGGACTCAAGGACCTCCTCCGGGCCACCGCCTCCGACCTCGGCACCGCGGGCCGCGATGTCCAGTTCGGATACGGTCTCCTCGACGTGAAACGGCTCCTCGACGCCGCCGTCATCCCGCCTCCCCATCGCGTCGTGTCGGCGGAAGACTTCGACGACGGCGTCGCCGACGGATGGACGCTCACCGGCCTCTGGCGGGTGGACGACGCCTGCGCGACGCCGCCGTCTTTGCCGAACTACCTCGGCTACCACCGCGCCACCGCGTGCGACTACGACGTGCTGAACCAGCGCAGTTTCGGCGACGCCGAGTTCACGGTGGACCTCACGAGCGCGGTCGCCGCCGCGCTCGCGTTCGAGCACTGGTGGGAGACGGAGACCACGCCCACGCTCGTCGCCTTCGACCAGATGATGGTCCAGGCGAACGTCGCCGGATCCTGGACGACGATCCAATCATGGGACTCCCGCGCGCCGAACCCCGCGGGCTGGCAGGGGGTGCACCTCGTCCTCGACGCGTTTGCGGGCAAGGTCGTGAAGCTCCGCTTCCGCTTCGACAGCGTGAACCAGGAGAACAACCTCGGCCGCGGATGGTACGTGGACAACGTCCGCGTGATCGCGCCCGACAACGTGCCGCCCGTCGCCGACGCCGGTCCCGACGTCATCGTCCGGGACGTCGACGGAACGGGCGGGGAGCCGGTTCACCTCGACGCCTCCGCAAGCCGCGACCGCGACGGGAGCCTCGTTCATCACGAATGGCTCGACGCCGCGGGAACGCGGATCGCCACCGGCGTCCGCGCGTCGCCGGTGCTCGCCCTCGGGTCCCACGTCGTGACCTTGCGCGTCGTCGACGACAAGGGCGCCGCCGCGACGGACACCGTCCGCGCCGTCGTGCTTCCAAACCGTCCGCCCGTCGCGTACGCGGGGCCCGACCGCGTCGCCCGCGATCCCGACGGCGACGGCCTCGCGACCTTCGCGCTCGACGGACGCGAATCCGTCGATCCCGACGGGGCGCTCGCGCTCCACGAATGGCGACGTGCGGGCTCGATCCTCGCGACCGGCGCCACGGCCACGGTCGTCCTTCCGGTCGGCGTCCACGAGATCGTCCTCCGCGTCATCGATGCCGGGGGGGCCTCCGCCGAGGACGTCGCCGTCCTGACCGTGCGCGCGAACGAGCCGCCGCAGGCCCGCTTCGCGAGCGACTGCGGCCTCGACGGATGCGTCTTCGACGCGGGCGCTTCGAGCGACCCCGACGGCGCGATCGTCCGCGCCGCGTGGACCTTCTCCGACGGCGCGACGCTCGAGGGGTTCGTCGTCGCCCACGCGCTTTCCGAAGGAGAGCACGAGGTGGCGCTCGTCGTCACGGACGACGGCGGCGCCGAGTCCCGCCACGCGCGGACCGTGAGGGTCGCGAAGCATCGTCTCGTGGACGAGGACTTCGACGACGGTCTCGCGCAGGGCTTCGTCCTCGACGGCCTCTGGCGCGTCGCCGACGCTTGCGGCGCCTCGCGCTCGGCCCCCTCCTACCTCGGCTACCACCGCGCCGCGGCGTGCGACTACGACACGGGCGCGCGCACCGCGGGGTCGGCCACGTTCGCCGTGGACGTTCCGAGCGGCTCGGTCGCCGCCCTCCGCTTCGCCCACCGGTGGGAGACGGAGCGCACGAGCGGAGGCTCGTTCGATCGACGCCTCGTGCAGGCGAGCCTTGACAACGGGGCCACGTGGCAGACCCTGCGAGCGTGGGACAGCCGAGACGCGAACGCTCCAGCCTGGCGCGATGAATCCGTCCCGCTCGACGCCTTCGCCGGAAGGCGTGTGCTGCTGCGGCTGCACTTCGACAGCGTCGAAGGAAGCTACAACCGCCACCTCGGATGGCACGTCGACGACCTCGTCGTGGAGGCCGTGCCCGACACGAACCTGCCTCCCGTCGCCCTCGCGGGGCCCGACCGCGTCGTCGCGGAGGCGGACGGCGACGGACGCGAAACCGTCACGCTCGACGGCTCGGCCTCGTTCGATCCCGACGGGGTCGTCGTGCGCCACACCTGGAGGCTCGGCGGGTCCGTCGTCGCCTCCGGACCCGTCGCGGTCCTCTCGCTCCCGCTGGGAACCCACGCGGTCGAGCTCGAGGTCGCGGACGACGCCGGCGCGCTCGCGCTCGACGCCGTCGTCATCGAGGTCGTTCCCGAACCGTCCCTCGTCCCCTCGGCCGGTCCCGACCGCCGGGTGGACGCAGGGCACCTCGTCACGTTCGACGCGGCGGCAAGCCGCGCGATCCACACGTCGATCTCGACCTACGCCTGGGACTGGGGCGACGGCACGGCGGGCTCGACGACCCGTCTCGCGAAGCACGCCTTCGCCGCGCCCGGCGTCTACACCGTGACCCTCACGATCGCGGACGCCTCGGGAAGGACCGCCACGGACGCCGCCGTCGTGACGGTGACGCCCCGCCACGGTCTCGCCCTCGAGAGTCCCGTCCTGTCCGGGCCCGGGCGCCTCGCCGCGACCCCGGGCGTCGCGACGAGCGTCCCGGTCGTCGTGACCGCGACGGGCGAAACCGGCGACAACGTCACCCTCGCGCTCGTGGGCTTGCCCTCGGGATGGACCGGGGTCCTCTCGTCGACCCAGGTCGGACTCGAAGCGGGAGGATCCTGGCAGCTCCAGGCAACGATCGCGCCGCCCTCGAATCCGCTCCTCGCGGCGAGCGCGAACCCGCGCGTCGTCGCCCTGAGCGAGAACGGCGTGACCGTCGCCGTGCTCACGATCGCGATCGACACCCCGCTCACCGTCTCGTTCTTCCTGGATTCGGAACGCGTCCGCCCCCTCGACGACGTCCATCTGCGCGCGGTCGCGCGGTGGGCCGACGGCTCGATCGCGAAAAACGTGCAGGTCGCGGGCTCCGTCCGGTGGGAAGGATTGCCCGCAAGAAGCCTCCCGTTCTCGCAAGCCACGGGCGCCGACGGGACCGCGACCATCCGCCTACCCGGGTCGCTCGTCGAGACGGGCCTCGCGAGGGCGCACGGCCCCGGCCACCACGCGGTCGCGGTCGCGGCCCATCTCGGGGCGCGCTCGCTCGCAAGCGCCCTGTCGTTCGTCGTGGAGGCCTGACGCAACCCGGCGGTTGCCTCCGCAATCGCCCGGCTGGTCCAGTTCAAGGACCGCGGTTGCGATCGGGCCACCGGAAGCGCTTCGGCGCCTCCACGATCCCCCGGAAGGGTTCGGACAACCGCGGGTCGCCCCCAACGCCTCCCCCTCCTCGGCGACCCGCGGCCTCCTCTTCTTCGCGCGCCGAACGGGGGGACCCGCAAGGGGCCGCTTGCCTCCGCAACCCGCCCCTTCGTCTTCCTCATCCCCTCGCGGGTCCCATGAGGTCCCGATGACGATGGTCGAATCCGCGGCGAAAAGCCACGAACGCATGTCCATCCGGTCTCCCTCGAAGGACCGGGAAGTGGTGAAGGAGCTCAAGGTCAAGATCCCGGTCGGGTACCACGTGAAGCTCCACGCGCTCAAGGTCATCACGGGCAAGCAGATGCGCGACGCGGTGACGGAGGCGCTCGACGCCTACTTCGCGACGAACGACCGGTTCGGCGAAGCCGCGCGGGAGCCGATGCGGGTCGGGGACCCCGCGTGACGATCCTCACGGATCGCGAGCGCGCCCTCCGGGCCGTGGCGATCGGCCTCGCCGAGCAGGCAAGCCGCATACGACTCCAGCTCGCCCTCCTCGCCGTCGAAGGCGAGCGGGGGGCCGTCGTCCAGGCGCTCGAGACGAGCGCGGGCGACCTCTCGTTCCTCGTGCGCAGGCTCGCGGACGTCGTCGAGCCCGAGCCCAGCCCATCGGAATCCTAGCGTCACGTTCAAGGGCGGCGGCCTCCATCGCGCCGCCATGCCCGGCGCCGGCCTCGCCGACGAGATCGATTTCGAGCGCCTCGAAGCCTTCCTCAAGGTGCTCGCGACGACGAACCGGCTCGAGCTCCTCTCGCTCCTGCGCCGACCGAAGACCCTCGACGAGATCCGGCTCACCCCCGCGGCATCGCAGGCCGCCGGGAGCCCGGACCGCGCGATCTCGCGCCAGGCCGTCCAGGGCCACCTCGACCGGCTCATCGACGTCGGCCTCGTGCGCGTCGCGTCCACGGAGCGCAAGGGGAAGCGGGCCGTCCAGGAATACGCGCTCGATCACGCGCGCCTTTTCGCCGTCCTCGAGGAGATGCGCAAGCTGTCGCGGCTCGAATCCACCGCCGCGGTCGATCCCTTCGCGACGGAATCGCTCGGCGAAGGCCGCCCTCTCGCGTGGGAGGACGGGCCCAAGGTGGTGATCGTCCACGGCGTGCGCGAAGGCCGCGCCTTCCCGCTGAAGGCGAGCGCCGCGAAGGCGCCGCGCGGTTGGATCATCGGGCGCGCCGCCGACGCGCACGTGCCCCTCGAATACGATCCTTTCGTCTCGACCGAAAACAGCGAGATCGTGAAGACGGCGGAGGGCTTCCGGCTCCTCGACCTGCGGACCGCGCGCAACGGGACGTACCTCAACTGGAACCGGCTTCCCGTCGGCGGTTCGGCGCCGCTCGAAAGCGGCGATGTCATCGGCGTCGGGCGGTCGCTCGTGGTCTTCCGTGAATCATGAGGGCCACGTGAAGACGATGCGGGTTCCGCGCTCGCGCGGCTCGACGCGGATCGCGCCGCCGTGGCGCTCCACGATGCGCCGCGCGATCGCGAGGCCCGCTCCCACGCCTTCGTAGCGCCCGCGGGGATGCAGCTGCCGGAAGATGCGGAAGACCTCCTCCGCGCTCCCGGCGGGGATTCCGATCCCCTCGTCGTCGACCGTGAACGTCCAGAAGGCTCCCGTCCGTCGCGCGCGGATCGCGATCTTCGGCGGCGCGTCCCCTCGGAACTTCAAGGCATTGTCGACCAAAATGCGGAACAGCTCGGCAAGTTGCGGCGTGTCGGCGCGAACGGTCGGAAGGTCCCCGACGTCGAGGACGGCTCCCGCCGCGTCGAGGTCCTTGCGCAGCGGCTCGAGGCCTTCGTCGAGCGCGTCGCGCGCGGGAACGGGGGCCGGCGGCTTGCCGCGCGTCGCGACGCGCGAGAACGCGAGGAGGGCGTCGAGCAGCGCCTGCATGCGGCGCGCGCCGCTCACCGCGAACTCGATGAACTCGTCCGCGTCGCGGTCGAGCTTGCCGCGGTAGCGCTTCTCGAGGAGCGTCACGAAGCCGCTCACCGTGCGGAGCGGCTCGAGGAGGTCGTGGCTCACCGCGTACGCGAACGCCTCGAAGTCGCGACGGAGGGCCTGGTTCTCCCCGGCGGCGCTTCCCAGGACCGTGAGGGTCGCCCCGGCGTCCCCCTCGAGGTAGACCCGCGTCGCCGGGAGCGTGACCTCGCCGCCGTCGGCCGTGCGGAAGACGGCGGACCCCGGCCGGGCCTCGCACACCGGGCAATCCTCCGCGGGCCCGGGGTGGAGCGTCTCGTGGAGCGGGCGGCCGACGAGCGCGGCGCTCTCCCACCCGACGAGCGCCTGCGTCGCGCCCCCCGCGAGGGTGATGGTCCCCGACCCGTTCGACACGATCCAGGCCTCTCGGAAGGCGGCCGTCACGACCCGCCATGGGCGGCGACGACGCATGAAACGTTCGGGGCGGGCAAACATTCTTGGCGCGAAGCCGGTTTGCGAGCGTGGAGCGAGCGACCTTGACCGTGACCGAACGCGCCGCCCGCGCCCGGGGGGCGTGAGGCCGTGGTCGAGCGCATCGAGCGCACCCGCGGAAAGCCCATCCGCTTCACGTTCGACGGACGGGCGATCGAGGCGCACGAGGGCGAGACCCTCGCGGCCGCCCTGCACGCCGCGCGCGTGAAGGTCCTTTCGCGAAGCCTCCGATACCACCGTCCGCGCGGCCTCTTCTGCAACGCGGGCGCGTGCGCAAACTGCGTCGTTCGCGTCGACGGCCGGCCGAGCGTGCGCGCATGCCTGGAGCCCGCCCGCGCGGGCGCCGTCGTCGAATCCCAGAACGCCTGGCCTTCGGCCGCAACCGACGTCTTCGGCCTCCTCGACCGCGCCTATCCCCGTTACCTCGACTACCACACGCAGTTCGCCCGGTTTCCCGTCGCGCGCGACGTGCAGAAGATCGTCGTCCGGCGCATGGCCGGCCGCGGCGAGCTGCCCTCGATCCCCGCCGAGGCGACGCCGGCCGTGCCCGTCCGCGAGGGGACGGCCGACGTCCTCGTCGTCGGCGCCGGACCGGCGGGCCTCGCGGCCGCCGTCGCCGCCGCGGCCGCGGGCGCTCGGACGGTCCTCCTCGAATCCTCGCCCCGCGCGGGCGGCCGGCTCCGGACCTGGACCCGCGCCGTCGCGGGCGCGCCCGACGGCCCCGCCGCGCTCGCGGACCTCCTTGACCGCGCCGGTCGCCACCGTGTCGAGATCAGGACCTCGACCGAGGCCGTCGCCTGGTACGCGGAGGAGTCCCGGCTCGTCTCGATGGACGCGGAGGGCCTCGCGGCCTGGCGCGCGGGCGCGATCGTCCTCGCCACCGGCTCCTACGAGAATCCGCCCCTCGTTCCCTCGAACGACCTCCCCGGCGTCTTCGGCGCGCGCGGCGCCATCGCGCTCCTCGCCGACCACGGCGTTCTCCCCGGCAAGCGCGTCGTCGTCGCGGGCGCGACGCCCGACGGGCTCGTCGCCTGCGAAGCGCTCGTTGCCGCGGGCGCGGACGTGACGCTCGTCGACGAAGGCGTGAAGCCTGCGTGGGATCCGCCGGCCCGCGTCGTCCGCCTCGAAGGCCGGCGCGTCGCGGCGGTCCTCGGCGCGACGCAGGTGGAGGCCGTCGAGGTCGAGCGCGCGGGCGTTGTCGAGCGCCTCGACGCGGACGCCCTCCTCGCGGCCCACGATGCGACGCCCAGGCCCGAGCTATTGCAGCAGACGGGCGCGCCCGTCGCGTTCGACGCCGCGAAAGGCGGCTTTCACGCGGTTGTGGACGGGACCGGCTGGACGGGGGTCGGCGCCTTCCACGCCGCGGGCGCCGCGGCCGGGTCCCGCAACGTCGAGACGTCGCTTGCCGAGGGCGCGCGGGCGGGCGCCGCGGCCGCGCGGCGCGCGATGGAGGCCACGCGATGACGACCCCGAAGCGCATCGTGTGCGCCTGCGAGGACGTCACCGAGGACGAGCTGCGCGACGCCGTCCTCGACGGCTTCGCGGACCTCGAGTCGCTCAAGCGCTACACGGGCTTCGCGACGGGCCCCTGCCAGGGAAAAAGCTGCGTCGTGCTCGCGCGCCGCATCCTCGCCGAGATGACGGGCGAGGACGAGGCCGCGCTCGGCGCGATCACGTACCGTCCACCCACGCGGCCGATCCCGCTCCGCTTCCTTGCGGCCGAGGAGGACGACGCGTGAAGCGCGGGGCGAGCGTCGTCGTCATCGGCGGCGGCGTGAACGGGCTCGGCGTCGCGTACCATCTCGCGAAGGCGGGCGTCACGGACGTCGTCGTCCTCGAGCGGAAGTACGTCCTCTACGGCGCAAGCGGCCGCAACGGCGGCGGCGTGCGCGCCCAATGGGGGACGCCGGACAATCTCGTCCTCGCGCGCGACAGCATCCGCGCGTTCAAGGCCCTCGCGCCCGAGCTAGGCTTCAACGTCTGGTTCCGCCAGGGCGGCTACCTGTTTCTCGCGTACGACGAGCGCACGGTCGAGACGCTCAAGCGCAACGTCGCCGTGCAGAACGCGCACGGCGTCAGGAGCCGGCTCGTGACGCCCGAGGATGCGCACGTCCTCGCCCCCGTCGTGAACCTCGATGGCGTCGTCGGCGGCACGTTCTCCCCGAGCGACGGCATCATCTTCCCCTGGAGCGTCGTCCAGGGCTACTGGAAGGCGTGTCGGAAGATGGGCGTGGACGTCGAGACGTTCACGGAGGTCACGGGCCTCGTCGCGAAGGGCGGCCGCGTGGTCGAGGTGGAGACCTCGCGCGGACCCATCCGCGCCGACTGGGTCATCAACGCGGCCGGGTCGTGGTCGCGCGACGTCGCCGCGATGGCCGGCGTCGCGCTGCCGAACGTCCCGGTCCGGCACGAGATCGTGGTCATGGAGGCGCTGAAGCCGTTCCTCGACCCCATGGTCGTGGATCTGAGGAACGGTCTCTACCTCAACCAGGACATGCGCGGCGAGGTCATCGCGGGGATCGGCCACAAGGGCGAGCGGCCGGGCATCAACTTCGGGTCGAGCTTCCGGTTCATGCGCGACATCGCGCGCGCGATCGTCGACCTCGTGCCGACGCTCGCCGACGTCAAGGCCTTCCGGCAATGGGCCGGCACGTACGACGTCACCCCCGACAACAAGCCCGTCCTCGGACCCTCGCCCGGTCTCGACAACTTCCTCCAGCTGAACGGCGCCTCGGGCCACGGATTCATGATTTCGCCCGTCACGACGCGCATCACGGCCGACCTCGTCCTCGGCCGCAAGCCCGCCTACGACCTCGAACCCTACCTGCTCGACCGCTTCTCGAAGCCCATCCCGATCGAGCCCGACGCCATGGTCATCGGATGACGCCTCCGACGCGCTTGTATAGTATCGCGCCCCTCGCGCGGACGTGGAGCGACGAAGCGGCCTCCCCCTCGCCCTCGCGGTCGTGAGCCTGCGCATCCTCGCGCTCTCGCTCGTCCTCTCCGTCTTCACGCCGTACGCGCTCGCGCTCGACGCGGCGCCCTTCGCGGCGGACGCGAACGGTCGGCTCCTCCTCGTCGGGGTGGCCTTCGGCGCGTACGCCCTTGCGGCCGCGCTCCTCCAGGTCCCGTTCGGCCTCCTCGCGGACCGCTGGAACCGCAAGGGCGCCATTCTTCTCGGGCTCGGGCTCACGGCCGCGGGAAGCGTCGTCGCGGCCTACGCGGACCACGTCGTCGTCCTCGCGATCGCGCGCTTCGTCTCGGGCGCGGGCGCCGTGAACGGCATCGCGATGGCGCTTGCCGCGGAGTCGGGCGAGCCGACGCGCCGCACGCGCCGCATGGCCCTCATGGGGGCCGCGATCGGCGGGACGTTCACGCTCGGCCTCGTCCTCGGCCCGCTCCTTGCCCCCGCCGTGGGCGTTCCCGGCCTCTTCCTCGCGCAGGGGGCCCTCGCGATTTTCGCCCTCGCGGCCGTCGCCGTCTCCGCCGTTCCCGCGCCCGCGCCGATGGAATCGGCGGAGGACCCGGCGGTCGGGTCGCGCGGCCTCTACGGCGCGGGGTTCGTCGTGAACGCGTCGCTCGCCGCCGTCCTCCTCGTCTTCCCCCTCGAAGCGGCGCGTCACCTCCCACCAGCCGAGGCGAGCCGCCTCCTCGCCGTCGCCGTCGTCGCGGGCGGCTTCGCGATGTTCGCGGGCGCGCGGCTTGCGGACCGCGGCCGCGCGGGCGTCGTCCTCGCGGCCGCGACGGCCGCGCTCGGCCTCGGGGCGGCGCTCGTCGCCTCGCCGGTGGGCGGCCTCCCCGCGGTCGCCCTCGGCGCCTTCGTCTTCTTCGCGGGCCAGAGCACGCTCTCCGCGCTCCTGCCGAGCCTCCTCGCGCGCCGCGCGGGACCCGGCCGCGCCGCGCCTCAGGGCGCGCTCTCGACCGCGATGAGCCTCGGCACGTTCGCGGGCGGCGTCGTCGCGGGCGCGCTCTACGGGCTCGCGCCCCCCGCCCTCGCCGTCCTCCTCGTGGCGGCCGCCGCGGGCGCCGCATGGGTCGCGACGGAGCGCGAGGTCAGCCCGCGGGCTTCGCCAGTTCCGCCTTGAGCGCGTGCTCCTCGGTCATGAGCGTGTTGACCTCGTCCGTGAGCGCCTTCTTGCGCGCCTCGAGCTTCGCGTGCTTCGCGGCGTGATCGGGTCCCGTGACCTTACCCTTGCGCCGCGCCTCGTCGAGGTCGTGAAGCGCGTGCCGCACGTCCTTCTGCTCCGTGTGCAGACGCTTGAGCTTGCGTTCGATGCGCTTCAGCTTCGACTTCTTCAGCCATCGCGCGAGCATGGTTCCACACGCCCATCGACGGAGGATTCCATAAGGGTCTCGCACGACCCGTGTCCTCGAGAACCCGCGCGCGGCGTTGCGCGCGGGCACGCGCCGCGGGACCGGGCGTCGCGTCTCGGTGTCGGGGCTCGGGCTTCGGGACCGGACTTCGGGACCGGGTCCGGGCGCCGGGACCGGGTCCGGGACCGGGACTGGGACCGGGACCGCAGCCGGTGTTCGCGCCCGGGTTCAGAAGGTTGACCGTCGCAAGAGGCGCCTCACGCGCGCCCTCGCACGCGCACGCGAAAGGGAGCCGTGAAACCCGAGCCCCGTACGACAAGGAACGCGGGTTTGGGTCGGGGGTCCAGGGGGCGGCAGCCCCCGGGTCCACGGGAGAAGTCCAGAGGAGGGGGCGGATAGCCCCCTTCTCTGGCACGAAGTGGCACGAGCCCGCAGGCTCGTGCCACGGAGTGCCGCTGTAAGGCCCCGAACCCGTCGCGCCCCCCGAGGGGCGCGACCGGCCCTCCTCACATGCCCCAGAACTTGTCTTCCTTGCGGCGGATCGACGCGACCTCCTTCATGATCTCCATCTCGTCGAAGTTCAGAAGGTTCGTCGACTTGAGGAGCGTTTTCGCGTCGCCTTCGGGAACGTCGACGTAAAGGACGTCGCCGGCGCTGATCTGGCGCCCGATCGTCACGTCGTCGATCGCGACCGCGACCTCCTCGCCCGGGAGCGCCTCCTTCACGGACTCCTCGCCGCGGCGGATGCTCTTCACGACGCCGACGGTGCGGCCGTCGTCGCGCAGGAACTTCTGGTCCACGCGCAGGCGACCGGAGAGGATGCGCACGCCCACGATCGCGGGCTTCGAGATGCGGAAGATGTGGTCCGGCATGATCGAGACCTTGCCCGGGAAGGTCATCGTGGCGCGGCGGTCGCGCTCGAGGTCCGCGGTCTTGGTCTTGATCCACGCCTCGTATTCGTCGAGGAGGTGGTAGATGATGTCGCTCTGGAACGAGGCGACCTTGTTGTCGGGGTGCGCGAGGAAGTCCTTCGCGTCCGGCAGGAGCTTCACGTTGAAGGCGAGGATGGCCTTGCGAAGGGGGTCCTGGATGCTCTCCGCGTCGATGAGGTCGCGGCGCGAGATGTCGCCGACCTCCGCGCGCTTGATCGGGATCTTGCGGTCGCGGCACTCGCTTGCGAGGGCCTCGAGCGAACCGAGCGTGTCGGCCTTCACGAAGACGCCCGTGTCGGCCGTCTCGATGTCGATCGCGACCTCCTTCGAGACCTCCTCGCGGATGGCGGCGAGGTCGTCGCCGCGCGCGACCACGAGCGGCGCGCCCGCAAGGACGCCCTCGAGGTCCTGCGCGCTGATCTTGAGGCCGCTTGCCGCGTACACCTCCTTGAGGGAGGAGAACGGCTCGCGGTGGTCGCGCATCTCGTCCTTGGGCTTCGGCTTCAGGAGCCCCTTCACCTTCGTGACCTTCGGAGACCCCAGCGCGCCGAGGACGATCGTGTCGCCCGCGCGGATGTGCCCGTCGTAGAGGATGACGTCCAGCGTGAGACCGAGGCCGCGCTCCTCCTTCACCTCGAGAACGGTGCCCCGGCCGGGTCCTTCGAGGCTCGTCGCGAGCTGCTCCTCGAGGAAGCGCTGCGCGAGACCGACGAGCGTGAGGAGAAGGTCGGGAATGCCTTCGCCGGTGTGGGCGGAGAGCGGCACGACCGCGATCGCCTTCGTGAAGTCCGTGATGCGGTCGATGCGGTCCGCGCTCGGGACGCCGTTGGAGGTGAGCGCGCCGATGACCTCCCAGACGCGCTCGTCGAGACGGCCCTGGACGCTCTCGGACTGCTCCTTGACGCTCAGCATGAAGGGTTGGCCCGGCTTCGAATCCCATCCGTGGATCTTGTCGATCTTGTTCGCCGCGACGACGAAGGGCGTCCGGTTCTTCCGGAGGATCGAGAGCGCCTCCTTCGTCTGCGGCTTGAAGCCCTCCGTGATGTCGACCACGAGGATCGCGAGGTCGGCGAGGGCGCCGCCGCGGGCGCGGAGCGTGGAGAACGCGTGGTGACCGGGCGTGTCGATGAAGAGGAGGCCGGGCACGCGGAAGTCGCGACCCTTCATGAGCGGGCCGCACACCTCGCGGATCGCGTCGAGCGGCATCTCGGAGGCGCCGATGTGCTGCGTGATCGCGCCCGCCTCGCGCTTCGCGACGGAGGACCCGCGGATCCGGTCGAGGAGGCTCGTCTTGCCGTGGTCGACGTGGCCGAGGACGGAGACGATGGGTTGGCGCGTGACCATGGGATCCCCCTGAGGTGGCCGACTATCCCATGGAGGTATAAAAAAGACCCGGCTCGCGAAAGGCGGGTCAACCCGCAAGACGCTCGAGCGCCGCGCGATCGTAGCGGAGGAGCCGCCAGTCGTCGAGCACGGCCCCGCCCGTCGCCGCGTAGAAGCCGCGCGCAGGCTCGTTCCAGTCGAGCACGACGCCTTCGAGGCGGTGACAGCCGCGCGCGAGCGCCTCCTTCGCGCACGCGGCGACGAGCGCGCGGCCCGCGCCCTTGTTGCGGGCCTCCGGGGCGACGAACACGTCCTCGAGATAGAGGGTGGGGCGCGCAAGGAAGCTCGAGTACGTTTCGACCAGGATCGCGTAGCCGATGATCGCGCCTGCGCGCTCGGCGACAAGGAGCGCGAAGCGCGGGCGCGGCCCGAAGGCGTCCTCGACGAGCCGCGCGCGGGCCTCGGGGCCGGGCGGGTCGAGCTTCTCGTAGCGCGCGAGCGCGTCCACGAGCCGGAGGAAGGCGTCGGCGTCCGACCGCGTCGCGCGGCGCACGACCGTGGAGGTCATGCGCCGCAAAGCGCGCGGCGCGGCTTCACGTTTGCTCAGCGCCGCCGCGCGAGGGCCGCAAGCGCGAAGCCGGCGAGCGCGGCGACGGCCGGAAGCGGCGTCGCGGCGGGCTTCGAACCCCCGGCGGGCGGGGCCCGGTCGAGGTCGCGGCGCGTGTCGTTCGCGCCCGCCGCCGGGTCGCCCGGGTCCCCCTTCGAGGTCGCGTTCGCCTCGGCCTCCGCGTCGGCCATCGCGTCGTCGAAGCCCGTCTCGTTCGCGAAGGGATCCTCCGCGAAGTCGGGCTCGTCGAGGTCCGACTCGTTCGAGCTTCCGTGGTGGGCCTCGTCGCCCCCGGGGTCGTTCGCGAGCGCGGAGGGGACGACGGCGAGGGCGAGAAGCGCGGCGGCGAGGGCGGGAAGCGCGGACTTCAGGCGCTCGCCCCCGTGTCGGCATGGGTCGCGTTCGAGGCGTGGGCCTCGGCTGCTTCCTCGTTCGGGGCTTCCGGGCCGCCCTCGAGGGCCGCGGCGAGGAGCTCCAGGGCGGCGTCCTCCGGCGCTTCGTCGTGACGCTTCTCGCTCACCTCCGCGAACGGCGTCTCCGGAACGTCGGCGCCGTGGGCCCGCATCGCGGCGCGGAACTTGGCCATGGATTCCTGGTGGAACTTCTTCACGAGGGCCTTCGCTTCCCGGACCGCCTCCTGGTGCTCGAGGCGAAGCTCCGCGCGCAGGGCCTTCAGGCGCTCGTTGATCGCCTTGAGGTCGTCCGCGAGCGCGGCGCGCATGCACGCCGCGCGGGCGGTGCCGTTCTCGGCCGCGCACGCCTCGCGCGCCGCGGCCTTCGCCGCGGTCCAGTTCGCGCGCTCGGCCTCAATTGCCGCCTGATGGCGCTCCCGCAGACCCGCGTGCTTCGCCTCGAAGGCCTCGCGCAGGCGTTCCATCTCGGCGCGCTGCTCCGCGTGGAACCGCTCCGCGGCCGCGCGGAAGGACTGCGCGGCGGCGATGCGCGCTTCGTGGTCGGCAGACGCGGTCGCGTTCCGTCCCGCGGCGCGCGCGAGGTTCGCCGCGTGCGCGCGGGCCTTCGCGAGACATTCCTTGACGGCCTCCGAGGCGCCGTCGGTCGCGCGGCGGTCGAGGCCGCCGAGGCGCTCCGCGCAGGCGCGCATGAAGCGTTCGGAACCCGCGGCCTCGGCGGCGGCGGCGTCGAGCGCGCGCAGGGCGGCCGCGCGGGTCTCGTGGTCGGCCTTCGCGGCCGCGAGACGCTCGCGGGCGGCCGCGAGACGGTCGGCGACGGCGCGCGCCTCGGCGCGCGCGGACGCGAAGCAGTCGAGGGCGGCATCGCGCGAGCGCGTCTCGCGCGCGTGCGCGGCGCAAGCGTCGAGCTTCGCCGCAAGGCGCGCGGAGTCGCCTTCGAGGATCCGGCCCGCGCGGTCGGCGCGGGATTCGTGCTCGCCTTCCGCGGCCGCCACCGAAACGGCGGCGCCCAGGAGAGCGAAGACGGCAAGAAGGGTGGGGAGGGCCTTCACGGGAATCAGCCTGGAGCCGGGCATTCTGTCGGGTCCGGGACATGAAGGTTTGCCCCCTGCGGGGTGGCCGCTCCGCTCGCCGGAGTTGATATGGAAAGAAAAGGAGGCCGCGGGCGAGCCCGCGGCGGGACTATTCCTGGACCCAGGACTTCGTGGCGAGTTCGTACTGGACGAGCTCGTCCTTCGTGAAGTAGAGGCCGATCTCGCGGGCCGCCGACTCGGGGGAGTCCGACCCGTGCACGACGTTGCGCCCGATGTCGAGCGCGTAGTCGCCGCGGATCGTGCCCGGGACCGCGTCCACGGGGTTCGTCGCGCCGTTCACGGTGCGGACGACCTTGATCGCGTCCTTCCCCTCGACGACGAGGGCCACGACGGGGCCGCTCGTGATGTACTTCACGAGGCCGTCGTAGAACTTCTTGCCCTGGTGCTCCGCGTAGTGCGCCTCGGCGAGGCTCTTCGGCACCTGCATGAGCTTGAGGCCGACGACCTTGAGGCCGCGGGCCTCGTATCGGCGGACGACCTCGCCCACGAGGCCGCGCTGGACCCCGTCGGGCTTGACCATGGCGAAGACGCGCTCGGCCATGGGCTCAGCTCTCGCTCGGGGCGGGGGCGGCGGGCGTCTCGGCGGCCTGCTTCTTGGCCTTCTTCGGCGCGTTTTCCGCGCTCGACGTGGCGGCCGCGCCGGACGCGCCGGCAACGCCCTTCACGTAGTGCGTGGTCCACTTGACCTTGCGCGAGACGCGCTTGAGTTCCACGAGGTTGGCCTGGCACTTGCTGGAGTCGAACCAGTACTTCGTGCCGTCCTTCTTGATGTAGAGCTTGCCCGTGCCCGGCTCGATGGGCTTGCCGCAGAACGAGCAGTCGCGCTTGTCGACCATGACATTACCTCATGTTGAGCTTCTTCGCCTCGCGGGCGGTCTCGCGCAGGAGCAGGATGTCGCCCATCTGCACGGGCCCGAAGGCGTTGCGGGTGATGATGCGGCCCTTGTCGCGTCCGTCGAGGACGCGGACCTTGACCTGCGTCGCTTCGCCGGTCATGCCGGTCCGGCCGATGATCTCGACGACCTCGGCGGGGATACCAACGTCTTCCTCTTCGGCCATTCACGTCACCTCGTTCAGCGCTTGAGCGCGGCGACCTGCGCGGCGATCTCGTCGACGAGGGGCTTCGCGCGGCCGGCGTCCGTGATCGCGACGCTCGCGGTCGCGACCTCGAGGCCCGCCGACGTGCCGAGCTCCTGCTTCGAGGAGACGTACGTGTACGGGACGCCCTTCTCCTCGCAGAGGAGCGGGATGTGCGCGAGGACCTCCTCGGGCGTGATGTCGCCGGCCATGACGACGAGCTTGGCCTGGCCGCGCTCGATGAGCTTCGTGACCTCGTTCGTGCCCTTCTTGACGGCGCCGGAGTCGCGCGCGCCCTCGATGGCCTCGTAGGTCTTGTCCTGGATCTCCTTGGGAACTTCGAAACGGACGTACATCGCCATGGTGGACCCTCCTGGGCCCGAGGACGCCGAGAGAAGGAGACGCGACGACGTCCGGGGACGTCTTCGCCGGACGCTCACGGGAGCGTCACGCGCCGCGCCTCCGCCGCAAAGGGCGTCATGGGCTGTGAGGTACGGCGGACAAGGTCGAGGGGGTATTTATAGGCCGCGGGGCCCGGGGAGGCGCACGCGGTCGACGGCGTCGACGAGCGCGTGGAGCCCCCGCGCGGTCCGGACCCCGTACCACGTGAGCGCCTCGCCGTCCACGAGGCCCACGCGGGCGCGCGGGAACCCGGCCGCGACGAGGTCGTCGACGTGCTTGCCGGAGAAGGGGTACGGCTCGGACGGGAGGAGGGCGGCCTCGGCGCCGCGCGCGAGGGCCTCGGCGGGCGTTCCGTCGCACCATCGCGCGGAGGCGTCCGCGAACACGTTCGCGGCGCCCGCGTGCGCGAGCGCGTCGTGGGCGTACGTGTCGCCGTTCATCGTCATCCAGGGGTCCCGCCAGATCGGGCAGTAGACCTTGACCGGGGGCCCGCGTCGCGCGGCGGCCTCGCGGGCCGCCTCCTCGAGCCGCTTCGCGAGCGCCTTCGCGGGGCCGATGGCGCCGGTCGCCTCGCCGAGCCCGCGCACGGCGTCGACCGCCCGCGCGACGGTGCGGATGTCCGTGACGTGCACCGGCGCGCCGCCCTTCGCGATGGCGTCGACGTCCTCGCGCCGGTTCTCCTCCGTGTTCACGACGACGAGCGTCGGCTCGAGCGCGAGGATGGCCTTCACGTCCGGATTCTTCGTGCCGCCCACGCGCCGCTTGCGCGCGACCGCGCCCTTGGGATGCACGCAGAAATTCGTGACGCCCACGACCTCCCGGTCGAGGCCCAGGTGGAACAGGGTCTCCGTGAGGCTCGGCACGAGGGAGACGATGCGCACGCGGCGCGAGCGCCCGCCCGCCTCAAAGACGTTGTGGGCTACTTGTGGGTGAAGACCGCTTTCACGCCCGCGCTCGAGACGGCCTCGAGGCGCACGAACCCGAAGCGCTCGAACTGGACGATCGCGCCCGCCTTCTCGTCGGCGAGGCCGCGCTCCGCGAGGCCGCGCTTCGTCGAGCCGTCGTCCATGAGGACCTCGACGGGAACGCCGTCGACGGGCGCCCAGTGGACGATGCGGTCGGCCTCCTTGAGGAACGCGAGGTCGTTCCCCGCGTGCTCCGCGACGCCGTCGGCGACGAAGCGCAGGTTCGCGAGGTCCTTGAGGCGGACCTTCCGGCCCGGCTTCGCGACCTCGTCGTGATCGGTCCCGGCGAGGAGCACGCGCGCGCCGTCCGGCGCCGCGGCGATCGAGAAGCGTCGCATGCCGTCCTGCGGACGGTCCGGGTGGCGGGGCGCCTCGCCCGCGAGCGCGGGCGCGCCCGTGACCCGGATCTCGCGCGGATCGTCGACAAAGAAGAACCGGTGCGCCGTGGGCTCGACGACCTTGCGGTTCTCGCTCTCGAGGGTCTTCATGCTCGCGGCGACGTCCTTCTCGCTGAGGCCGAACGCGAGCCAGAACGCGCGGATCGCCTCGGCGGCGAAGCCGCGGCGGCGCAGCGCGCGAAGCGTGGGGAGACGGGGGTCGTCCCATCCGGAGTACTCGCCGGACTTGATGCCTTCGCTCAGGATCGACTTCGAGAACTTGCCGAACTCGTGGACGCTCGCGCGGCCCCAGTAGAGCGTGTGCGGGTACGTCCAGCCGAGGTGGCGGTAGAGGAAGGCCTGCTTCTCGGTGGAGTCGCGCAGGTCCTTCCCGCGGATGATGTGCGTGACGCCCTCGACGTGGTCGTCGATCGCGCTCTGGAAGTCGAGGAGCGGCCAGACCGGGTACGTGTCGCCCTCGAGCGGGTGCGGGTCGCGCGCGAGGCGGAAGGCGACCCAGTCGCGCAGCGCGGGGTCGCGGTGCCGGATGTCGGTCTTCACGCGGAGCACGGCTTCGCCGGGCTTGTAGCCGCCGTCCGTCATGCGCTTCCATTTCGCGGCGTTCGTCGCGACGTCCTGGCCGCGGTGCGGGCACGGCTCGCCGCGCTCCTTGAGAACGCGGAAGTCGTCGCCCGTGCATTCGCACACGTAGGCGCCGCCGACGTCGACGAGCTTGGCGGCCCATTCGTAATAGAGGGGGATGCGCGCGGAGGCCCGGAACGTGCGGTCGGCCGCGCGGCCCGCGAGCCACGCGATGTCCTCGGGGATCCACGCGTACGCCTCCGGCATCGGACGCTTCACGGTCGCGTCCGTGTCGTCGAAGCGCAGGATGACCGTGCCGTCGTACTTCTCGCCGTAGGCGAAGGAGACGATGACGCCGCGCGCGTGGCCGAGCGTGAGCGGCCCGCTCGGGTTGGGCGCGAAGCGCAGGACGACCTTCCCGGCCGCGGCGTCGGGAAGCGCGGGGAGGGGGCCCGTGTCCTCCTTCTTGCGCGCGAGGTCCACGCGTTCGTGCGCGGTCGCGTCGAAGGCGGCCTTCTGCGCTGCGGCGTCCATCGCGTTCACGTCCGCGACGACGGCCGCCGCGACGGCGGGGACCTCCTTCGCATGGGCGCGGAGCGCCGGGTCCTCGGCGAGGACCTTACCGATGACCGCGCCGGGGGTGGCCTTGCCGCCGTGCTTCACGGCGTTCTCGAGGGCGTATTTGCGCGCGAGGGCCTCGGCCCGGGGCTTCCAGTCGCTCACGCGGCGTCAACGGGGGTTCCCGTTCTTGACCCTTGCCTCGGGCGCGGCCCTTATGCGGCGCGGACGCGCTCCCGGGCGGGTGTCCTTCGCGCGCTTGGTCTTCGCGCTCGTCGTCGCGGCCGTCGTCGTGTGGCAGGCCTTCTTCGCGGCGACCGCCTACAACGCCGGGAACCGCGTCGCGGCCGCGCTCTTCGGGCTCGCGTCGATCGCGGGACTCATGATCCTCGCGGCCTCGCGCCGGCCCGCGTGATCAGCTCGTGCGCGTCGCGCCCCATCGGGCGAGGTCCGCGAGCAGGTCGCGGCTCGATCCCGGGGGCAGCGCCTCGAGCGCCCGGATCGCGCGCTCGGTGTGGCGCGCGACCTCCGCCTCGGCGTCCGCAAGCGCGCGCGTCGCGCGGAAGACGTCGAGGACGGCCGCGACCTCGGCCTCCGTCGCGTCGATCTTCCCGAACCCCTGCGCGAGGGTCGCGCGCTGCTTCGCGTCCGCGCGCGCGTGCGCGAGGACGGCGACGAGGGTCTTCTTGCCCGCGCGGATGTCGGAACCCGCGGGCTTGCCGAGGACCTCCGTGGTCGAAACGAGGTCGAGCACGTCGTCGTGGATCTGGAAAGCGAGGCCGAAGTCGCGCCCGTAGGTTCCGAGGGCGTCGGCCTGCGACGCCGTCGCGCCGCCGAGAAGGCCGCCTGAACGGGCCGCGACCTCGAAGATGCGCGCGGTCTTGCGGTCGATCATGTCGAGGTAGCGGTCCTTCGTCACGTCCTCGCGCTCGCCGGCCATGTCGAGGACCTGGCCCTCGCAGAGGACGCGGCCCATGACGGCGACGTCGAGGACGACGCGCCGCGTGACCTCGGGGTCCGCGCCGCCCGCGGCGAGGAGCTCGAAGGCCTTCGCGAAGAGGGTGTCGCCCGCGAGGATCGCGGTCGCCTCGTCCCACTTCCTGTGGACCGTGGGGATCCCGCGACGCAGGTCGTCGCGGTCCATGATGTCGTCGTGGATGAGGCTGAAGTTGTGGATGAGCTCGAGCGCCACGGCAAGCGGCGTCGCCCGGGCGCGCTCGCCGCCCGCGGCCTCGCAGGCGAGAAGCGCCATGACGGGGCGCAGGCGCTTGCCCCCCGCGGCCGGGTAGTGGAGACACGCGGCGCGGAGCGTTTCGGGCGTGACGTCGTCGAGGCAGGTGAGGAGCGCGCGGTCCGTGTGCTCGGCGTAGACCTTGATCGCCTTGAGGACGCTCAATGACCTCGCTCCCGCGGGATCGTGTAGCGCTGGCCGTTGCGCATCACGTGGACCGTCTCGTTCATCCGGTAGCCGAGGCGCTCGGCGAGCTCGACGTACTGGCTCTGGAGGTCGATTCCGCCGTGCGCGGGGAAGATGTGGCGCGGCTCGAGCATCGTGAGGAGCTCGCGGTGGTCCTCGCGCGATCCGTGGCCCGACACGTGCGCGCCCTTGATGATGCGGGCGCCCTGCATGTTGAGCTTCGTCTCGAGGAGGTGCCGGTTGGCGCGGTTCGTCGGCGTCGGGATGACGTTCGCGCTGAAGATCACCTGGTCGTTCTTCTCGACGCGGTACGGCAGCTCCTTGTTCGCGATGCGCACGAGGAGCGAGCCGGGCTCGCCCTGGTGGCCGGTCGCGACGACGAGGTACTTGCTCTTGTTCTTCATCACCTTCTTGAGCGCCTGCTGCACGCTCTTGCCGTAGCCGTGCATGCGCGTCGTCGCGGGCAGGTCGACGAGGTCGAGCTCCGCGGCGTGGGAGGAATACTTCTCCATGCTGCGGCCGAGGAGGAGGACCTCGCGGCCCAGCTCGTGGCCGAACTCGGCGATGGACTTGATGCGCGCGATGTGGGACGAGAACGTGGAGACGACGAGCCCGTCGCGCTCGTTCTCGATGCCGAAGAGGAAGTCGCGCAGCATGTCGCGCGCGATGGTCTCGCTCGGCGTCTTCGTCTCGTCGCCCGCGTTCGTCGACTCCGTGACGAGGGCGAGGACGCCCTCCATCGCGAGCTCCTTCAGCCGGTTGTAGTCCGGCTTCGGCCCGATCACGGGCATGTTGTCGAACTTGAAGTCGAGACCGTAGACGATCGCGCCGCGGTTCGTGTGGAGGACCGGGAAGGCCGTGTGCGGGATCGAGTGCGTCATGTGGACGAACTCGAGGCCGAGGTGCTGCGTGATGTCGCGCTTCTCGCCCGCGCGGATCGTGACGAGCTTGTTCGGGATGAGGCGCTCCTTGCCGCGGAAGCCGCGGCTCATGTCCTCGATGAGCCGCATCGTGTACGGCGCCGCGTAGATGGGGGCGTCGCGGTACTTCGGCGCGAGCTTCGCGACCGCCCCGACGTGGTCGAGGTGGCCGTGCCCGATGACGATCGCGACGACCTTCGCGTTCAGGTTCTTGAGGACGGTGTCGTCCGGGATGGCGCCGAGCTTCTGCAGGTCGGCGGGCTGCATCTCGTCGAAGACCGCGTCCTCGTCGAGCATCACGCGGTCGAGCTTGATGCCCATGTCGAAGATGACGGCTTCGCGACCGACGCGGACGGCCGTCATGTTGCGACCGAAGTCGCTGTATCCCCCGACGGGGATGATCTCTACATCAACCATGATCAGGCCCGGGAAAGTGGCCGTCCTTGATAAACCAGACGGGATCACGCGCCGAGGACGCGGCGGGCCCAGGCCTCGAGCCGCTCGACGTGCGTGCCTCGCCAATACAGGCGTCCGCAGGCGTCGCAGGCCCAGAACGCGTCGTGGCGGGCGAGAACGGCGGGCGGGACGCGGCCGGCGGCCTCCTCGCGGGGGGCGGGCCGCACGGGCGCGTTGCACGCGGCGCAGCGCGAGAGGAACCGCGCGGGATCGGGCGCGAGGCCGAGCGCCCGGACGAGGTCGTCGACCTGCCGGTCGAGGTCCGTCGCGACGACGAGCGTCGCCGCGGGGCCCGCGCGGGCGGCGAGGGCGCGGTCGCGCGTGAGGAGGCGGCGCCCCTCGGCGCGGGCGCGGACGAGGAGCGAATGGTCCTCGACGTCGCGGGCATAGGCGGTGTCGTAGCCGAGGAGGCGCAGACGCCGCGCGAGCGTGCCGAGCATCTCGTCCGCGAGGAAGCGCAGGGGCTCACCGCCGCGGGGCGAGGTCGAGGAGCACGCCGGCCCCGAGCCGCTCGGCCGCGACGAGGCGCAGCCCGAGGACGCCGGAGGCGTCCGCCGCGGCCGCGCCCGCGGCGAGCCCCGGGGCGCCCGCCTCGCCGACCACGACGGGGGCGACGTAGAGCGTGAAGCGGTCCGCGAGGCCCGCGTCGAGGAAGGCGCGCAGGACCCGCCCGCCGCCCTCGACCATGAGGCGCCGGACCCCGCGCTTCGCGAGGTCCGCGACGACGGCGTCGAGCGCGACCCCGCCCGGGCCGGCCGGCACCGCGACGATCTCGGCGCCCTTCGGAGCGTCGCCTGCGCGCGTGGCGTACAGATAGGTCTTCGTCCGCCCGTCGAGCACGCGCGCCGCGGGCGGCGTCCGGAGGCGCGGGTCGAGGACCACCCGCGCGGGCTGGCGCTCCGGAACGGATCCGAGGTGCTCGGCCTTCGCGAGGAGCGACGGATCGTCCGCGACGACGGTGCCGACGCCGACGAGCACGGCGTCCGCGTCGGCGCGCAGCCGGTGAACGCGCGCGAGGTCCTCGGGTCCCGAGAAGCGGTGCGGGCGGCCCCCCGCGAGGGCGAGCTTCCCGTCGAGGCTCACGGCCGCGTTGAGGTGGACCTCCACGGCCGGGGTGACGGGGCCGCGGGGCTTGAACCCCTCGGGACCGAGGACCCCGGGCCCGGTCGAAAGCCCCTTATAGCTTGGCCGTGCGACCTCCCTTGATGCGCCCGCTGCCTGCGATAGCCGTCGCCCTCCTCATTGCGACGGCGCCCCTCGCCCAGGCGGGGGCGGCGGGCTACGTCGCGCAGACGACCTGGGGCGTGAAGGGCCTCGTCGCGCTCGACAAGGCCTGGCTTTTCGGCCGTCCCCTCTGGAACGAGAAAGTCGAGGGCCGCGACGTGCGCGTCGCCATCCTCGACACGGGCATCGACGCGACGCATCCGGACCTCCAGGGGACGGTCGCGGCCTTCCGGGACTTCGCGGGCGACCGCCAGGGACGCTTCCACACGGACCCCTACGACGACGTGGGTCACGGCACGCACATCGCGGGCATCATCGCGGGCCGCGGCCACTTCCAGGGGAATCCGCTGAAGCAGTACTGGATCACGGGCGAGGTGGGGCTCGCGCCCGCGGCCAAGCTCATCGTGGCGCGCGTCGCGAGCCAGCATCTCCTTCCGGACGACGCGACGCTCGCGGACGCGTTCCGATGGGCCGCGGACCCGGACGGCGACGGGGATCCCCGCGACGGGGCGCACGTCGTCGTGTTCTCGCTCGGCCGCGAGGTCCCCGGCGATCCCGCGGAGCTGCCGTCGCGCGTCGTCGGGGCCGCGACCGAGGCGACCATCCACGAGATCACGAAGCGCGGCGCGATCGTGGTCGCCCCCTCCGGCAACGGCGCGCGCGGCCTCGTGCAGGCGCCCTGCCACCTGGACGTCGTGGTCTGCGTCGGCGCGACGGACCGCGAAGGCTACATGGCGCACTACTCGAGCTACGGGCGCAGCGTCGACGTCGTGGCTCCGAGCGTCGTCGTCTCCGCGTGGCCCGAGGCCCTCGGAGGCGGCTACCAGTCGCTCGCGGGCACCTCCGTCGCCGCGGCCGTCGTGGGCGGCCTCGTCGCCCTCATGGTGGAGGCGAACCCGAAGCTCGCCGAGATGAGCGCGCAGCCGGACCGCGGCTGGAAATCGACGCGCCTCACCGAGGTCCTGAAGGCGACCGCGACCAAGGTCCCGAACGTCGAGAACACGGAGGGGGGCCGGGCCGGCGCCGGCCTCGTGCACGGCTACGGCGCGCTCGCCGCCGTCGACGCCGGCGGGGGCGGGCTCCTCTGGTGGGTCATCGCGCTCCTCGGGGCCGTCGTCGCCGGCGCGGCGTGGTTCTCGGTCCGGCCCACGCTCCGGCGCCGGGCCGCGCGCAAGGCGAGGAAGGACGACGACGAGGATTGACCGGATCCACCGGTCCCAGGGGTCGCAGACGCATTTTCGGTGAACCCTGGAGCGCGCTTATGGGCGAGGCGCGCGTTCATGGGTTCCGGACCGAGCCCACGCTGGAACCCGGGCTCCCTGACAGGCATTGCCGGGCGAGCCCGTCCACCGCGGCGGTCCGAAGGAGACCGCATCCATGCAGCAGACGGACCTCGCGCCCCATGTCCAGGAAATCACCCGGGCGCTCGACAACCGCGTGGAGAGCGCCGAAGTCGAGGACGAACTCCGGCGTTATCTCGAATACGGCGTGCCCCTCGCGCAGGCCAAGCGCGACATCGTGCGCAACCACGGCGGCACGCTCAAGGCCGGGGCGAAGCGCCTCGCGGACCTCGCGGAGGGCGACCGCGGCGTCGACCTCCTCGCGAAGGTCCTCACGGTGAACCCGAAGGAGATCACCGTGAAGGGCGAGGCGAAGACCATCTTCTACGGCTTCCTCGCGGACGAGACGTCGAAGGTCCCCTACACGGCGTGGAAGGACCTCGGCCTCGAGCGAGGCGCGGTCTACGACATCAAGAACGTGTACGTGAAGAAGGGCTTCCGCGAAGGCGTCGAGGTCAACCTCGGCGACTACACGACGGTCGCCCGCTCCGCGGTCGACCTCGCCGTGAAGGACGGCTACGCGGCGGGCCCCGAGCGCGTCGCGCCCGACCGCCACGTCGGGGAGCTGCGCGACGGCATGAACAACGTGACCGTGACGGTGCGATTCCTCGAAGCCCGCGAGAAGATCCTCGTCGGCGCGCAGGGCGAGCGCAAGGTCATCGAAGGCATCGTCGCGGACGCGACGGGGAAGGTCCCCTTCACGGCCTGGTCGCCCGAGCCCATCCGCGCGGGCGCGGTCGCGAAGATCCGCAACGCCTACGTGAAGTCGTGGCGCGGCGTCCCGAACCTGAACTTCGGCGAGTCGGCGACCCTCGAGTTCCTCGACGACGCGGCGCTCGCGCCCGCCGACGCGCTCGCGCGCGACCGCAGGCTCACGATCGGCGAGGTCGAGCGCGCGGGCGGCGCCCAGGGCGTCGTCCTCGAGGGCGTCGTCCTCGAGGTCAAGAAGGGCTCGGGCCTCATCCAGCGGTGCACCCAGTGCAACCGCGTCCTCCAGAAGCGCGAATGCCGCGTGCACGGCAAGGTCGACGGCGCCTGGGACCTGCGCGTGAAGGCCGTTCTCGACGACGGCTGGGGCGCGGTCACGTTCTTCCTCGGCCGCGAAGGCACCGAGAAGCTCTCGGGCCGCACGCTCGCCGAGTGGCAGAAGGTCGCCTCCGAGGCGATGACGACGGACGTCGTCCTCGACGAGCTCGTCCAGCGCCTCACGGGCCGCCGCCTCGTCGTGTCGGGCAACGCCCTGAGCGACGACTTCGGCCTCAGCCTCATCGCGACCGCGGGCGCATTCGCCGAAACGGGCGACGTGAAGGCCGACGCCGAACGCCTCCTCGGCGAGGTCCTGGAGGTGCTCTCGTGAGCGTCGAGACCGACGTGAACGACCCCGCCGGCGCGGACGGCGACCGCCGCCTCGCGCGCGAGGTGGCGCAGCGCGTCTTCGCGGCCGAGTTCGGCCCGAGCACGCTCGAATTCAAGGAGGGCGGCGAACGCTCGCCCTCGTACGTCGTGACCCCCCTCGGCGCGCGCGTGAACCGGCTCCTCGTCGTCGGCGTCCTCACCTCGAAGGAGAACGTGGGCCAGGGCGGCGACATGTGGCGGGCGCAGATCCACGACCCCACGGGCACGTTCAACGTGTACGCGGGGCAGTACCAGCCCGAAGCCGCGGCCGCGCTCGCGGAGATCAAGCCCCCGGCGGTCGTCGCCGTCGTCGGCAAGAGCCGCACGTACAGCCCCGAGGGAGGGGTGGTCTACACGAGCATCCGGCCCGAGTCGATCCGGGTGGTGGACGTCGGCGAGCGCGACCGGTGGATCGTCGAGACGGCGAAGCACACGCTCCACCGCATCGGCGCCGTGCGCGAGGCGAAGCGCGCGGGCGGCGCGCCCTCCGCGAAGACGCTCGAGGACCTCGGGTACGCCCCCGACCTCGCGGACGGCGTCGTCCGCGCGCTCGGCCACTACACGGAGGGCGACGAGGTGCGGCGCATCGCGACGGCCGTGAAGGACGCGCTCGAGACCGTGCTCCCGGGCGCCTCGAACGCGATGGCCGCGGGCTTCGCGCCCGCGACCTCGTATGCGCC